>JBKOVQ010000238.1:0-4518 GCA_046723985.1 Actinomycetota bacterium
CGTGGTCGGGCTTGGCCATGAACGTGATCGAGCAGCCGTTCAGATGCGCGATCTCCTTGGCGCCGTTCTTGTAGACGACGTGGTTGTCCGCCATCTCCAGGGCAGGCGCGTAGCGGAAGTTGATCTCGTGCTGACCGGCCCACGCCTCGCCCTTCGACGACTCGACCTCGATGCCGGCCGCCTGCATGCCGTTCCGGATCTGCCGGATCAGCGGCTCGTCGTAGCTCGTGGCGAGCACGTGGTAGTCGAGGATGTACGGCACCGAAGGCGTGAGGTTGCGGTAGTGCGCGGCGTGAGCCTCCGCGTAGGTCTCCCTGAAGAGGAAGAACTCGAGCTCGGAGCCGAACATCGGCTCGAATCCAAGGGCCCGCGCGCGCTCCACCTGCCCGGCCAGCATCTGTCGTGGTGACGGGCCGACGGGGGAACCGTCGTGCCACACCACGTCGGCGAGCGCCAGCGCCGTTCCTTCCAGCCAGGGGATCCGGCGCAGCGTCGTCAGGTCGGGGACGAGCCGGAAGTCGCCGAACCCGCGCTCCCAGCTCGCGATCTCGTAGCCCGGCACGGGGTCCATCTCCATCTCGAGCGCCAGCAGGTAGTTGCATCCCTCGACGCCGTGCTCGAGCGAGTCTTCGAGGAAGAAGGCTGCGTGCAAGCGTTTTCCCATGAGCCGGCCCTGCATGTCGGTGAACGCGACGACGACCGTGTCGACCGTGTCGCCCTCCACGTCACGCCGGAGTTCCTCGAGCGTCAGCACGCCTCCATCCTCCCGCAAAAGGCGAAGTCTTGACACGACTTGTGTCGAGTGACGTAAATAGCGCGCTCTGGATCGCGTTCATCTGTGTGAGCGCACGTTCGGCGAGGGCGGCACTTCCCCCCCGCTCCGGCGACTCCATAAGGAGCGTCAGCCCCTGAGCCGCTCTCCGGCAGGATCGAAGAGCGGCTCGGGGGCGACCTCGCCCTCCACCCACTCCCCGAAGATCTCCACCTCGACCGGGCGGCCGGGCTCTGCGTGCCGGGTCGGGACGTACGCGTAGACGATCGAGCGCTCGACCGTGTAGCCGTAGCCGCCGGTCGTCACCCGCCCGACGAGCTCCCCTCCGATCCGCACCGGCTCGGAGCCGAGCGCCACGGCACGCGGCTCGGCGAGAACGACGCACGCGAGCCGGCGCTCCGGCTCCTGCGCCTCGAGCAGCGCCTGCCGGCCGATGAACTCCCCCTTGTCGAGCTTGACCGCGAAGCCGAGCCCGGCCTCGTACGGCGTGTCCTCCGGCGTGATATCCGCGCCCCATACCCGGTAGCCCTTCTCGAGCCGAAGCGAGTCGATCGCCTTGTAGCCGCCGGCGACGAGTCGGTGCGGCCCGCCCGCCTCCCACAGCGTGTCCCAGAGGGCGAGTCCGTGCTCGACGGCGCAGTACAGCTCCCAGCCGAGCTCCCCGACGTAGGTCACCCGCAGCGCCTCGCACGGCACAGGCCCCACCGCCACCGGCGCGATCCGCATGTACCTGAAGGAGAGGTCGTCCGACGTCGTCGCAGCGAGGATCTCGCGGGCGGCCGGCCCCCAGAGCCCGATGCACGCGTACCGCTCGGTGACGTCCTCGACCGCGACGGTCCCGTCCTCCGGCGCTTGCCCGCGGATCCACGCGAGATCGTGCCGGCCGAACGCCGTGCCGGTGACGATCCGGAAGCGGTCGTGGTCGAGCCGCGTGACGGTGAAGTCGCACTCGATCCCGCCGCGTGGATTGAGCATCTGCGTGTACGTGATCTGCCCGATGTCGCGGGCGACCCGGTTGTCGCACAGGCGCTCGAGGAAGGCGGCCGCGCCGCTGCCCGAGACCTCGATCTTCGCGAACGACGTCTCGTCGAAGATCGCCGCGGCCTCGCGACAGGCCCTGTGCTCGGCGCCGATCGCCGACGACCAGAGCCGCCCGGCCCAGCCGCGCGGGCGCAGCGACTCGTCGCCGGCGGCGGCGTTGGGCTCGAACCAGTTCGCCCGCTCCCAGCCCGACTTCTCGCCGAAGACGGCGCCGAGCTCCTGCAGCCGCCGGTACGTCGGGGACGTCCGCAGGGGCCGCCCGGCCTGCCGCTCGTGACCCGGGTACTTGACGTCGTAGTAGGTCGAGTACACCTCGATCGTGCGGGCGAGCGTGTAGTCGAGGCTTTCGTAGGCCGACCCGAAGCGGTGCGAGTCCATCTCCCAGACGTCGAGGCTGGGCGTGCCCTCCACGATCCACTCGGCGACGAGCTTCCCCATCCCGCCCGCGCCGGCGAGCCCGTGCGCGCAGAAGCCGGCCGCGATCCAGAAGCCGTGCACGGCGGTCGGGCCCAGGATGAACTCGCCGTCCGGCGTGAACGCCTCGGGGCCGTTCACGAGCCTGATCACCTCTGCGTGCTCGAGCTCGGGGACGCGGACGAGCGCGTTCTCCATCAGCGACTCGAACCGATCCCAGTCCTCGGCGAGCAACCGACCGTTGAAGTCGGCGGGGATCCCGTCGAGTCCCCACGGAGCCGGGTCGCGCTCGTACCCGCCCATCACCAGCCCGCCAGACTCCCCGCGGAAGTAGACGAGGAGCGAGGGGTCCCGCATCGTCGGCACGTCGTGGAGGACGCCGCTCGGCTTGGTGACCAGGTACTCGTGCGCCATCGGGACGACCGGGACCGTGACGCCGGCGAGCCGACCGAGCTCCGCGGCGTACATCCCGCCGGCGTTGACGACGATCGATGTCTCGATCGACCCCCGGTCGGTCTCGACTCCGGTGACGCGTCCGCCCTCGACACCGATCGCGGTCACGCGGGTGTTGGTGGCGATCTCGGCACCGCGTCGACGCGCGCCCTCGGCGAGCGCGAATGTCAGCTGCGACGGATCGATGTAGCCGTCGGTCGGAAGGTACGCCGCCCCGAGCACGCCGTCGACGGACATCGGAGGGAAGAGGCGCTGCGCCTCCTCGGCCGAGATCAGCTCGAGCGGGAGGCCGAACGTCTTCGCCCAGCCGGCCTGTCGGCGGAGCTCCTCCATGCGTTCCTCCGAGGAGCCGAGCCGGAGCGACCCGACCTCCCGCCAGCCGGTCTCGAGGCCGACCTCGTCGCCGAGCGTGCGGTAGAGATCGACGGAGCTCATCATCATCCGGGTCAGACTGAGTGAGCCGCGCAGCTGACCGACCAGCCCGGCCGAGTGGAAGGTCGAACCGCTCGTCAGATCGGCCCGCTCGACGAGGACGAGGTCGTCCCAGCCGAGCCGCGCGAGCCAGTAGAGGATCGAGCAGCCGCCGACCCCGCCCCCGACGACGACCACACTGGCCCGCGCCGTCACCCGAGCGCTCTCTGGAAGTGCCGCTCGGCGTACCCGGCGAAGTCGAAGTCGAGCTCCGAGATCCCCTGCTGCACGACTCCCCACATCGCCTCGCGGAAGTCCGACATGAAGCGCATGTCGCGGAGCGCGTCGCGCTCGCCCGCCGAGCCGTAGGCCTTGAGCAACGCCCGCTCACCGTTCTCGTCGAGCTCGTTGTTCGCGGCGAAGTTCCCCAGGTCGAAGAACGGGTCGCCCATCCCCGCGTACTCCCAGTCCACGATCCACAACCGGGTGCCATCATCGATGAAGTTCGCGGTCAGGAGGTCGTTATGGCAGAAACGGCGCGACGCGTTCCCGCGCCTCGCCTCGATCGCCGCCGCGCGGCGCGAGGCGTCGGCGTAGGCGGCCGGGATCGCCACCCCGTGCAGCTCCGCGGTCCTCCGGTAGTCCTCGACCACGCGGAACGAGTCGAAGCGGGCAGAAATCGACGGGCCGCCGTGGATCAGCCGGAGGGTCTCCCCGACCTTCTCGGGGTCGAGCCCTCCGGGCGCGACCGGGCTGCCGCCGACGAAGCGGGTGACCAGGCACCCCTCGGTGAAGGCGACGACCTCGGGGCCGACACCGAGTTCGGCGGCCACTCGCGTCGCCTCGTGCTCCTGTCCCCGGTCGATGCCGAGCAACTCGGTGTCCTTGCCGCCGATCCGCAGGACGAGCGCCTCTCCTCCGACAACGACCTTGAAGTTGTGGTTCGTGATCCCGCCGCCGAGTCGCTCGAAGGACGCGCCCCCGCCGGGCCAGAGCTGTTCGACGATCGCGGCGACCTCGTCCACCCGCCGATCCTAGACTTCTCGATCGCCACGGCCTCTTCCGGCAAACAAAGGGCGATCTCGCGATCGGCGAGCCCTGACAGCTGCGCGTAGTACTCGTCCTCGGACAGCGGTTTTCCCTGCTCGGCAAAGAGGTCGTGGGAAGAGCTCGCAGAGCAGCGGCTCGTCGCGGGAGAGCGTGCCATTGTCCCCTTCAAGCTCTCGGGTCGATATAACCGAGGGCACTGCTGCACGTGACCGCTAGATCCAGGGGATGAAGCGGCGCGGCGTCGCTTGCCGGTAGGCGGCATAGTTCGGGTAGCGCTCGGCGAGCCAGGCCTCCTCGCGGATCGACTTGAGCCAAAAGACGAATGCGAGCACCGCCATCGGCGCAAGAACGAGCGGCGAGCGATGGAGCGACAGACC
>JBKOVQ010000254.1:0-8053 GCA_046723985.1 Actinomycetota bacterium
CTCGGGGTGCGGCTGCATCCCCTGTTTCGGGCGGTCGACATTGCCCAGGCCCGGTCGGGTGCCGAAAAGCCGCATGGCTGAGCGGAATGTCGCGGAGTGGTAGGTTCCGCCCCGTGTTCCATCATGTCCAGAGGAGGAGGACCTAGGTGACCAAGCAAGAGTTCGTCGACGCGGTTGCGAATCGCAGCGGTCTCAGCCGACGCGAAGCGGGGCAGGCGGTCGACGCCGTGCTCGACACGATCACGGACACGCTGAAGAAGCGCGACTCGATCAACTTCACCGGTTTCGGCAAGTTCGCCACGTCCGAGCGCAAGGAGCGGATGGGCGTCAACCCGCGGAACCCGAGTCAGAAGGTGCACATTCCGGCGGCGACCGTCCCCAAGTTCACCGCGGGGAGCGCGCTGAAGCAGGCCGTTCGGGGCTAGCACGCACGCACCTCCTCCGAGTCGAGCCGAGGGCCGCTGCAGAAGCGGCCCTCGGTGTCTACCCTGCGGGTGATGGAGTCCGGGACGGCGGTCGCGACCACCACCTTCGCCGACCGGCTGGCAAACGCGGTCGCCGAGCGGCGCAGCCAGCTGGTCGTCGGCCTCGATCCGAGGCTCGACCTTCTCCCGCTCGAGCTTCGCGGCGACGCCCACGTCGGCCGGCCCGCAGCCGCGGAGGCTACGGCCCGCTTCTGCTGCGGGATCATCGACGCCGTCGCGCCCTACTGCGTCGCGGTCAAGCCGCAGCTCGCATTCTTCGAGGTGCTGGGGGCGGACGGAATCGCCGCTTTCGAGCGCGTGTCGCGCTATGCGCGTTCCGCCGGCCTGCTCGTGATCGTCGACGGCAAGCGCGGCGACATCGGATCGACCGCCCGTGCCTACGCGGACGCCTACCTCGAGCCGCGCACGGAGGGCATCCCGATCGCCGACGCGCTCACCGTCAACACCTACCTGGGCCGCGACTCGCTCGAGCCGTTCGTGGCCGCGTGCCGTCGTGGCGGCAGCGGTCTCTTCTGCCTGGTCAAGACCTCGAACGCCGGTTCCGTCGACGTCCAGGACCTTGCGCTGTCCGACGGCCGGCCGCTCTGGCAGCAGGTTGCGCTGCTCGTGCACGAGCTCGGCGAGGAGCTCATCGCCGACTGCGGCCTGTCGAACGTCGGCGCGGTCGTCGGCGCGACGTATCCGCGGGCGATCGCCGAGGCGCGGAAGCTCCTGCCGCAGGCGATCCTGCTCCTGCCCGGCGTCGGCGCGCAGGGCGCGACCCCTGCCGACATCGCCCGCGCGTTCACGAGCGGCCCGGCCAGCGCGGTCGTGGTGGCGTCGCGCTCCGTCCTGTACGCGTTCAGGAGCGGGGATGAGGACTGGCGGGCCGCCGCGGCGGCCGAGGCGGCAAGGCTGCGCCACGAGGTGTGGGGCGTCTCCGGCTGGTAGATAGGCCGTGGGCGCGGTATCTCGCGCCCGCAGTGTTCCTCCTTGCGGTCACGGGCGTCGTGCTCGCGATTCGCGCCGGGCTGCGTTCCGACGGGGCGCCGGCGAAGACGACGCCGACGGTCGCAAAGACCGGAACGGCTCCGGCTGCCCGCGGGCGGAAATCCTTCCCCGCGAAGCACTACTACGTGATCCATAGCGGCGACACGCTCGGCGGGATCGCCTCGCAACTCGGGACGACCGTCGCCGTGCTGCTGCGGCTGAACCCCGGGGTCGAGCCGACCGCGCTCACACCGGGAGAGCGGCTGCGGGTGCCGTGAAGCTACGCTGCCCGCCGTGAGAATCCGGCTGGCGATCCTCGCGACCGCCCTCCTCGTCGTCGCCCCATCGGCTGTTGCGGGCGTGCCGGAGGTCTCCGCCCGCGCCTACGTGGTCGAGAACGGCTCCACCGGCGAGGTCCTCGCCCAACGCCACGACCGAGAGCGGCTGCCGATCGCGAGCATCACGAAGCTGATGACCGTCCTCGTCGCGCTCCAGCACGCGACGGTGGATGACGTCGTCACCGTCAGCCGCCAAGCGGCGGCGGTCGGCGAGTCGTCGATCTACCTTCAGAAGGGCGAGCGGCTGACGGTCGAAGAGCTCGTCGAGGCGGCCCTGATCCAGAGCGCGAACGATGCCGCGGTCGCGCTCGCGGAGTACGTCGGCGGGAGCCAGTCGAAGTTCGTGGCGATGATGAACGCCCAGGCGCGGCGGCTCGGGCTCCGCGACACCCACTTCGCCAACCCGGACGGGTTCGACGCTCCGGGCCACTACTCGAGTGCGCACGACGTCACACGCCTCGCTCGGATCGCGATGAAGAACAGCGTGATCAGGGAGGTCGTCGACGAGCCGACGGCGGAGATCTCCCGCGGGCGGACGCTGAGCACGTGGAACGACCTCCTGGGTTCGTACCCGGGCGTCTTCGGCGTCAAGACCGGGCACACGACCGCGGCGGGCTGGTCGGAGGTCGCCGCCGCCCGTTCTCATGGGGTGACCGTCTATGCCACGATTCTCGGCAGTCCCGCCCGGGACACGCGGAACGCCGATCTCGCCGCGCTCCTCACCTGGGGGCTGACGCGCTACCGGACGGTGCACCCGATTACGGTCGGGCGGGTCTATGCGACCGCGAGCGCACCGTATGGAAGGCACGCGCTCGCGCTGGTCGCCTCGCATTCTGCGACGAGGATCGTCCGGGTCGACCGCCCGCTCGTCGAGCACGTCGTGGTGCCGACAGTCGTCTCGCTGCCGGTCGCGAAGGGGCAGAAGCTGGGCGAGGTCCGGGTGTACGCAGGGCGGATGCTGATCGCATCAAGCCCGCTCGTCGCCTCCCGCGCGATCGCCAAACCGGGATTCCTCGGGCGGGTGGGGTGGTACAGCACCCGAACGCTGCACCACATCGGAAGCTGGTTCTCATGATTGTCACCGTCACCCTCAACGCAGCGATCGACCGCACGCTGAACGTGCCGAACTTCCAGCTCGGGCACCGCCACCGGGCCAGCGACGCGCTCACCCTTGCGGGCGGCAAAGGGATCAACGTCGCCCGTGCGCTCAAGCGCATGGGCGTGCCGGTCGTCGCAACCGGCCTGGCCGGCGGACGGACCGGCACGCGGATCATCGAGGAGTTGACGGGCGAGGCGATCCTCAACGATTTCGTCCGGATCGGCGGCGAGTCGCGCACCTCGACGGCCGTCGTCGACCCGACCGGCGGCACCTACACCGAGATCAACGAGTGGGGGCCGCACGTCGAGCCCGACGAGCTCCGGATGCTGATCGACAAGCTCCACTATCTCGCGAACGGAGCCGACTTCGTGGTCGTGGCGGGGTCACTGCCTCGCGGTGTCGACCAGGGCTTCTACGGCGAGCTCGTCCGCGAGCTCAGCCGGCGGCAGGTGCCGACCGTGCTCGACACCGAGGCCGAGCCGCTCCGCCAGGGGCTGGAGGCGGAGCCGTTCCTCGTCTCGCCGAACCAGCGCGAGGCGGAGGCGCTCGTCGGCCAGGAGTTCTACGAGCAGCAGGACTTCGCACTCGCGCTCGAGCACGTCGCCGAGCTCGGCGCGCGGAACGTGCTGATCACGAACGAGAGCGGTTGCTTCGCCCGACTTCGCGAGGGGCGTAAGACCCGTCACTACCGGGCGACTGCACCGCTGATCGACGCGGTCTCGACCGTCGGTAGCGGGGACGTCCTGCTCGCCGCGTACACCGCAGCTCGTGCCGCTGGACGGTCGGCTGACGAGGCCCTGTCCGAGGCGGTTGCGGCCGGAGCCGCCTCCACCCTCGAGGTCGGTGCGGGCCGGTTCGACCCCAAGGAGGCGGCGCGGCTCCGCCCGGACGTCGAGGTCGGCGACCTCGAGCACGTCGGCGTCTAGGCGGCATCGAGCGACGAGCTCGCCGATTCCGTTTCCGGCCGAGGCCCACGGTAAGCTGTTCTCCTTGGAAGAGCTGGAGCTAGGACGGATCGAGGTCGAGCGGCTCCTTGCGCTCGAGGACAAGTTCGCGCGGGAAGGGCTTGCCTTCGACGACGTTCTGCTCGTGCCGGTCGGCTCCGAGGTGCTCCCGAACGACGTTTCGACGCGGACGAAGGTGACGCGCGAACTCGAGCTCGCAATCCCCGTCGTCTCTGCGGCGATGGACACCGTGACAGAGGCCCGGCTCGCCATTGCGCTCGCCCGCGCCGGCGGCATCGGGATCGTCCACCGCAACCTCTCGATCGAGGATCAGGTCGCCGAGGTCGACAAGGTGAAGCGCTCGGAGGCCGGCATGATCGTCGAGCCGGTCACCCTTCCGCCGGAGGCTCTGGTCTCAGAGGCTCTGGCGCTGATGGCGCGCTACCGGATCTCCGGGGTGCCGATCAC
Source organism: Actinomycetota bacterium (assembly GCA_046723985.1). Lineage (GTDB taxonomy): Bacteria > Actinomycetota > Thermoleophilia > Gaiellales > Gaiellaceae > DATBLE01. The sequence continues at coordinate 4,304 of JBKOVQ010000254.1, forward strand.
CGACGGGGCCGGGATCCTCGTCGGGATCCTGACCAACCGCGACCTCCGCTTCGAGACGGACACCTCGCGGCCGCTGAGCGACCTGATGACGAGCCGTGACCTCGTCACCGCTCCGGTCGGTACGACCCTCGACGAGGCGGAGCGGATACTTCACCGGAACAAGGTCGAGAAGCTCCCGGTCGTCGACGCGGACGGGCGGCTCCGCGGGCTGATCACCGTGAAGGACATCTCGAAGCGCATCGAGTACCCGGACGCGACGAAGGACGACCAAGGCCGTCTGCGTGTGGGTGCGGCGGTGGGCGTCGGCCCCGATGCGGTCGAGCGCGCCGAGGCGCTGGTCGAGGCCGGCGTCGACATGCTCGTCCTCGACACCGCCCACGGCCACTCCCGCAGGGTGCTGGAGATGGCCCGCAGGCTGTACTCCCTCGATGTCCAGCTCGTCGCCGGCAACGTCGCCACGGCGGAGGGTGCGGAGGCGTTGATCGCAGCGGGCGTCGACGGCGTGAAGGCAGGGATCGGGCCCGGTTCGACCTGCACGACCCGTGTCGTCGCCGGTGTCGGCGTCCCTCAGGTCACCGCCGTCTACGACTGCGCGCGTGTGTGTGCGGCGGAGGGAGTGCCTCTGATCGCCGACGGAGGCATCCGCAGCTCCGGTGACATCGCAAAGGCGATCGCCGCGGGTGCCGACTGCGTGATGCTCGGGTCCGTGCTCGCCGGTACCGACGAGGCGCCCGGCGACGTGATCCTCGTCCAGGGCGAGCGCTACAAGGAGTACCGCGGCATGGGCTCGCTCGGAGCCTTGAAGGCCCGCGGGTTCTCGAAAGACCGGTACTTCCAGGGCGACGTCGAGGATGTCGACAAGCTCGTCCCCGAAGGCATCGAAGGTCGCGTGCCGTACAAAGGCTCGGCGCAAGGCGTCCTTCACCAGTTCGTCGGGGGTCTGCGCCAGTCGATGGGGTACTGCGGCGCCGCCACCATCGAGGCGATGAAGGATGCCCGGTTCGTTCGTATCTCCCCGGCCGGGCTCCAGGAAAGCCACCCGCACGACGTGACGATCACCAAAGAGGCGCCCAACTATCGGCGCTGAGGTGGTGCCGTTCCCCGCTCCGGAGCAGGCTCCGGAGGCTCTGCCAGTCTCAGATTCGGGGCCCGTGCTGGTCGTCGATCTCGGCGGCCAGTACTCCCAGCTGATCGCCCGCCGCGTGCGCGAGGCGCGCGTCTACTCCGAGCTGGTCGGCCACCGTTCGTCGGCGGCCGCGCTGCGCGCGAAGAACCCGGTGGCGCTGATCCTCAGCGGCGGGCCCGCTTCGGTGTACGCGGAAGGCGCGCCGACGGTCGATCCCGCCATCTACGACCTCGGCGTGCCGGTGCTCGGCATCTGCTACGGGATGCAGCTGATGGCCCAGGATCTGGGCGGCCGAGTCGAGCGCACCGGCGTCTCCGAGTTCGGCAAGACGGCGCTGCGCCTGTCGGGCGCACTCGGCGAAGGGCTCCCCGAGCAGCAGACGGGCTGGATGAGCCACCGCGACTCGGTGACCGGCGTTCCGACGGGCGCCGCCGTCACCGGCGGGTCCCACTCCACGCCGATCGCGGCCTTCGAGGCACCGGAGCGCCGGCTCTACGGCGTCCAGTTCCACCCCGAGGTCGTGCACACGCCGCACGGCCAGGAGATCCTGAAGAACTTCCTCTACGGCATTGCCGGCGCCCGTCCGACCTGGACGCCGGCGGCCGTGATCGAGGAGCAGGTCGAGCGGATTCGTGCCCAGGTCGGCAACGAGCGCGTCGTCTGCGGTCTTTCGGGGGGCGTCGACTCCGCGGTCGCAGCGCTTCTCGTCCACAAGGCCGTCGGCGACCAGCTCACCTGCGTCTTCGTCGACCACGGGCTGCTGCGCAGGGGCGAGGCGGCCCAGGTGGTAGAGACGTTCGAGGGCCACTTCCACGTTCCGCTCGTGCACGTGGATGCCGCAGCGCGGTTTCTCGCCCGGCTCCAGGGCGTCACCGAGCCGGAGGAGAAGCGACGAATCGTCGGCGAGGAGTTCATCCGCGTCTTCGAGGCGGAGGCGGAGCGGCTCGGTCGCACGCGCTTTCTCGTCCAGGGAACGCTCTACTCGGACGTGATCGAGTCGGGCGGCACCGAGGGCGTGGCCGCCAAGATCAAGTCCCACCACAACGTCGGCGGGCTCCCGGCGGACATGACCATGGAGCTCGTCGAGCCGCTCCGGGCGCTGTTCAAGGACGAGGTGCGGCGTGTCGGGGAAGAGCTGGGCCTGCCCGAGGCGATGGTCTGGAGGCACCCGTTCCCCGGCCCCGGTCTGGCGATCCGGATCATCGGCGAGGTCACGCGCGAGCAGCTCGAGATCCTCCGCGAGGCCGACGCGATCCTCCTCGACGAGGTCCGCCGAGCCGGACTGTACCGCGAGCTGTGGCAGTGCTTCGCCGTACTGCCTGCGATCCGGTCGGTCGGCGTCCAGGGCGACGAGCGCACCTACGGCTACCCGATCGTCATCAGGGCGGTCACGTCCGAGGACGCGATGACCGCCGACTGGGCACGCCTCCCGTACGAGCTGCTGGAAACGATCTCGAGCCGCATGACGAACGAGATCCCGGCGGTGAACCGCGTCGTGCTCGACCTCTCGTCGAAGCCGCCCGCGACGATCGAGTGGGAATAGAGGTCCTAGGCGCCGTCGAGAGTTGCGGCCGGATACCGGCCGCGCACGCCGTCCACGAACCCGGCCAGGCGCTCCGCCAGGGCCGGGTCGTGGATCTCCAGGACGTTCTCGGCGTTCTGCTCGCCGGAGTGCGAGAGGTTGAACGAGCCGAGGAAGACGACGTCGTCGGCGACCGTTACCTTCGCGTGCATGTAGTCGTGGACCGTATCCGGCCCCCAGGGCGTCGACCTCTTGCCGGCGAACAGTCCCGACGTGACCACCTGCATGAGCAACGGCAGCTTCCAGGAGGCGACGCCGGTCGGGCCCCACTGGGCCTGCACCTCCTCGATCTGCGTCTGGTCGAGCGCGCCGGCCACGTCGACCTTCCCGTCGGCGATCACCTGGGCGAGGGTGGCCAGCACCGGTGCCGCGGTGAGCACGGGAGAGCAGATCCGGATGCGTCGCTTCGCCTTCCCGAGCGCCTTCGCGATCCGGTGCGAGAGTGCGTCGCCGAAGCCCGGGCAGAACCACGGCCGGATCTCGATCCCGTCGACGCTCACCGGCCTCGGCTCGACGGTGCCCGTCCCCTCGACGTTGCCCGTTGACCAGAGCTGCTCGAAGTCGAGCGTGAACGCGTGGGCCAGTTCAGGCGAATCGACGACCGCGATCACGTTCTCCTCGCGCGACCACGAGTCGTCCGTCCAGTTCGTCGAGCCCGTCCAGACCGACTTGCGGTCGCGGACGACGAACTTGTGGTGCATGAGATCGGGCATGCCCGCGATCGCCTTCGTCGGCACCGACAGCCGCTCGACGTCTTCGGGGGCGAGCCTCGGCGGCGGCGGGACCGGGATCGGCGCCCGGAAGTCGGCGTTGTACGCGACCCGAACGGCGACACCTCTCCTGCCGACCTCCTCGATCGTGTCCACGACCAGCTCCTCGAGACCGGGACCGAGCGCGAAGTCGTAGAGCGCGATGTCGAGCGACGTGGTCGCTGCGGCGAGGAAATCATGGACCTTGCGCGCGACTACGACCGGCTCCTGCCCGCCTTCCGTGAGCGTCGTGACCGTCATCATGTCGGCATGGAGTTTGCCGAGGTGCTGCG
>JBKOVQ010000175.1:0-6826 GCA_046723985.1 Actinomycetota bacterium
AAGAGGTAGAGCAGCAGCAGGAACAGGATCTTGAGGATGAGCAGCGCCTCGCCGACCGCCAGCGAGCCGATCATGGCGGCAACCGGCCATGATCGGGTGGAGGGGTCCGAGGGGAACCGGGAGGTTCCCCTGTAAACATCGGCCTATGAAAGAAGGGGGCTCGTGGGGGAAACATGGTTTCCCCCACGGGAGCGAGCCGCAGGCGAGCGACGAGGCTCACTCGAGCAGCCTCCGCTCGAAGAGCAGGTCGGTCGAGCCGATCGTGATCGTGTCGCCGCTGTCGAGCTTCGCGCGGGCGGTGCGGTGCCCGTTGATGGTCGTGCCGTTCGTCGAGTCGAGGTCGATCAGCCAGTACGCCGAGCCTTCCTGGCGGAGCTCGGCATGCCGCCGGGAGGCGTTCGGGTCGGCGATCTGGACGTCGCAGTCCTTCGAGCGGCCGATCACGACCCGCCGGCTTGTGATCTCACGCTGGCTTCCCCGGACGGTGAGCGTGACGATCTCCTGCGCGAGGGCGACGTCTTGGGCGTGCCCGTCCGCAGGGAACGGTGACGTCGGCCGGTAGACCATCGTCGCGCCCGGCTCCACCGGCTGCGGCGGGGCTGCCACGCCTGCTTTCGGACGCTCGCCCTGCACCATCCGCGTCGCGATCCCGAACTCGCCCATCGCCAGGTCGTCGTCCGTCTCCATCCGAACCGCCGGCGGCGTGAGCAGCATGTATCCCTCGCGGCGTGCGTGCTCGGCGAGGTAGTCCTGAAGCTCGATCCCCAGCGAGCTCTCGTAGCCGGCGAACTGCTCGCGGTCGACCGGCGACAGGTAGACGGTGTACTCGTTCGGAACGTAGACGCGGGAGACCGACACCGTCCGGTGGTCTTCCATCTCCTTGACCAGTTTTCGGGCCAGTTCAACGGGCTGGACGTTCGTGCGGAAGGCGCGGCCGAACACGCCTTCGAAGAGGCCCTCGATCTTCTGTTCGATGCTGCGCAGCACGCTCACGGGCGGGGTGTACCCCTGCGGCGAGTGTACTTAGCTCCCGTGAACAGGGTGCAGGCGTGGGCGGGCCGGCAAGGCCCTCCGGATGCGCTGTACCAGGCGGAGCGGGGGCCGCGACTCGACCGGCTCGGCGGCGAGGACGACCGCACAGATCCAGCCGGCTGCAACCAGCGGGAGCGCTGCCGCGGACGGATCCGCCAGCAGGGTCAGCGTCGTCAGCAGCGCCCCGAAGACGGCGCCGCCCCAGGGGCCGCGGCGGCGACAGGAGCCGATCGCCGCAGCGGCTGCGACCAGCGCCACGGCCTCCAGCACGAACGGTCGCGCAGCGTCGGCACCGTGCAACAGCGCGCCGGCGGCGGCGAGAGGGCTGCCGAGCTCGGCGACTCCGAGATTGGGCGCCGCACCTCCGACGATCGGCAGTCCGCCGCCTCCGAGGCCGGAGACGATGGCCGCAGCGAGCAGTGCAGCGGCCGCCTGCGGGGCCCGGCGACCGGCGCCGCCTGCGGGGAGGACGAGGAGCGGCACGAGCCCGAGCAGCCCGAGCGGGGCGAGGAGCGGCCCTACGACGAACAGCAGCGCGGTGCGGGGCCTCGGCCAGAACAGCAGCAGCCAACCGAGCGCGCACCCGCTGTAGAGGATCGCGAGACCGAGCGAGATGTTGCCCAGCGGGAGAATCGGGACCGCCAGCGCAACGGCGAGCCCGAGCCGGGGCGTCGCGTACGTGAGCAGGGCTGCGAGCGCCGCCAGGCCGATCGGCCAGTACGCCGGGAAGAAGGCGAGCGTGGACGTCACCCAGCCGGCGAAGAGCGCCGCGGCCGCGACGGCTGCGAGACGGGCGGCGAGCGGAGGCACCGTGGGGAGCTCGAATCGGCGTGGCAGCGTGGGCAGCGAGAGCCGCGGCCGCGCCCTCGACGGGCGCGGTCGCAGCTTCACCGCGCGGCGTAGGCCGGCGCTGAGCGTGGCCGCCGGCGGCCGCCTGGCCGGGTCGATCGACAGCGCGTCGTCCACGAGCCGCACGAGCGGCTTCGGGAGCTCCGGACGGGCACTGCCGAGGGACGGCGCGCCGCGGCCGATGCGCTTGGCCAGCTCAAGGAACGGGCCGCTCCCGAAGGGATGGCGACCCGCGAGCGCCTCCCAGAGGAGAACGCCGGTCGACCAGACGTCGGTCGCGGGGCCGGCCGGCTCCCCGGCGAGGCGCTCGGGGGAGATGTACGCGAGCGTCCCGGGCACGTCGCCGGCGGCGGTCAGCGTCTCCTCCTCGTGGATCAGTGCCAGCCCGAAGTCGAGGATGCGGACGGAGACGTCCGGGCCGTCTACGAGCAGGACGTTGGCGGGCTTGACGTCGCGGTGGACGATCCCCGACGCGTGCGCGTGGGCGAGCCCGTCGAGAATCTGCGCGGCCGCCTCGACGGCGGCCTCGTCGTCGAGCTCACCGTGCTCGAGCGCGTGCCGGAGTGTCCGCCCCGGCACGAACTCGTAGGCGATATAGACGTGCCCCTCGTCGCGCGCGAGGGCATACGCGCGCAGGCAGGCAGGGTGCTCGAGCTGCGCGGCGGCAGTCGCCTCGCGCTCGGCGCGAGGGCCCGCGGTGCCAGAACGGGCGACGATCTTGAGCGCGACCTCACGCCCTTTCCGCTCGTCGAAGGCGTGCCAGACCGACCCCATCCCGCCGCTTCCGAGGGGCTTGAGCGGCCGGTACCGGCCGAGCACGAGCCCGTCGGCGGCAGCGTGAACCGAGGCCTGCGCCATTCCCGTGACACGTTTCTCGCGGACGGCCGAACTCCTTTGCGGCGCGAGGAATGGGCTACAGTGGGCCGAATTCCGCTGCAGAGAGCGCGCGATGACCGAGCACGACCCCGACCTCGACTTCGACTTCTTCGACGACGACGAGCCGACCACCCGGCAGGCCGTCCACGAGGAAGCTCCCGCCGGCCCCGAGGCGGCGCCGGAGCAGCGACGCGGCTCCCGGAGGCCGCCCTCGGGCCGTCCGCCCGTCGGGATGACGCCGCTCCTGCGGCTGGCCGGCCTGATCGCATTCGCGATCCTGATCGTCGTCCTGCTCGTCTTCTGGATCTCGAGCTGCCAGGGCGCCAGCAAGAAGAGCTCGTACAAGCGCTACTACGACAAGGTCGGCGTCGTCGCCAACGACTCCGCGCAGGACGGGCGCGAGATGAGCGATGCTCTGACGACGCAGGGGATCAAGTTCAGCGAGCTCCAGTCCAAGCTGAACGGGCTGGCGGATCGCGAGCAGCAGAATGTCGCGGCGCTGCGTGAAATCCACCCGCCGGGACCGCTTCGTTCGGAACACCAGGAGGCACTCGAGTCTGTCGAGTTCCGTGTCAGCGGGCTCCGCGGCCTCGCCGACGGATTCGCGCAGGCGTCGAAGGCGCCCAAGAACGTGACCACGAACGCGCTCAAGCTGCTCCTGCCGCCGGCGGAGCGCCTCGTCACCAGCGACGTGGCGTGGTCCGACCTGTTCCAGGCGCCCGCGCAAGGGAACGGCGGTGTGCTCGAGCGGGAGGGGATCACCGGCGTCGCCGTGCCGAGCTCGGCCTTCGTCACGAGTCCCGACTTCGCGAGCAGCCGGTACTGGGAGGCTATCCTCCAGCGGCTCCAGGGCGCTTCGACCTCCGGTGGCACCAGCGGCGGCCTGCACGGCACCGGGATCGTGAAGACGGTGGCACTGCCGGGGAACCAGGAGCTGTCCCAGACGACGGAGAACACCGTCACGGCGACGACCGACCTCGGCTTCGCGGTCACGGTCGAGGACACGGGCGATTCGCAGGAGGTGCAGATCAAGGTGACGCTGACGATTCAGCAGTCGCCCAGCCCGATCGTCCAGACGAAGACAATTGACCTGATCAACCCCGGCGAGCAGAAGCAGGTGGTCTTCCGAAATCTCGGCCAGGTGCAGTTCGCGACCAGGACGACGGTGAAGGTCGACGTGGCGCCGGTTCCGCACGAGGCCAAGACGGAGAACAACTCGGCCTCGTACTCTGTGATCTTCTCGCTCGGCTGAGATGGGCGTAGCGGGCTGGATCGCGGTCGGCGCGGTCGTGGTCGCGGTAGCGGCGATCGTGCTCGCGGCGTTCGCGTTCTCGAGGGTGACGGGGGTCCGGCGCTCGCAGGACGTCCTGCTCGGCGGGAACGCGAAGGCGGACGTGGTCGAGTTCGCAGTCTCGCTCCAGGCCCGCATCGACGACCTGCACCGCGCGGTCGACGAGGTCGCCGCTGCTCTGGCGCGCGTCGACCGCCGGGTCGACGGGGCGCTGTCCCGCTCGGCTCTGATCCGCTACGACGCCTACGAGGACACCGGCGGGCACCAGTCCGCCTCGGTCGCCCTCCTCGACTCGGCCCGATCGGGGATCGTTCTGACGGCCATCCAGGGCCGTGACTACGCAAGGGTGTACGTGAAGCAGCTCGACCGCGGCCGCACGCCGATTGCTCTCTCCCCCGAGGAGCAACAGGCCGTCGAGCGAGCGATGGCGCCGTAAGGCGTTGGTCGCCGCGACCGACATGCGCGGGCGCGGCACACAACGGCCGGACGCCAGCGGGCGAGGCGAGCGCAGCGAGCGAGCGAGGAGGGGGCTCGCGGGGGAACGTAGTTCCCCAGCGCTTGTCGGCTACATTTCTTGCGAGTTGGGACATGTTCTCGTCCTGAACGCGAGTTACGAGCCGCTGAACGTCTGCTCGGTTCGGCGGGCGCATGTGCTCGTGTTCAAGGGGAAGGCGGAGGTGCTCGAGGAGCATGCGACGCCGCTTCGATCTGCCAGCGACACCTTCGCGCGGCCGCACGTGATCCGACTCGTCCGGTACGTGCGGGTGCCGCGAACGGCACAGCGAAAGATCTCGCGACGGGCGCTGTTCGCGCGCGACGAGTGGAGCTGCGTCTACTGTGGCACGAGCGGCGGGCGGCTCACGCTCGACCACGTCGTGCCTCGAAGCCGGGGCGGCGACTCCGTCTGGGAGAACGTGGTCACGGCGTGCGCGCCCTGCAACCTGCGCAAGGGCGACCGGCTTCCCGAAGAGGCGTCGATGAAGCTGCGGCGGCGACCGCGACCACCGGCGCCGGCGCTGTTCATCACGCTCGCGACCCCTTCGGGCCTGCCGAGCACCTGGAAGCGCTACCTGCCGTCACTCGCCGCGTAGCGCCGGCCGTGACACGGCGGCCGGTCGGCGGCGTATGAACGTCGCATGAAGTCGCTGGCCGCCATCGCCGCCGTGTGCGCCGTGCTGCTGCTCGGAGCCGTCCGTGCCGGAGGCGCGTCCTCGACGGCGGCCGTCGCCGCACAGCAGTCGATCGTCGTCACTGGCCACGGCTCGGTTTCCGTCGTCCCCGACCGGGCGCAGGTCTCCTTCGGCGTCTCCACCAGTGCCAAGACCGCTTCCGCCGCACTGCGCGCGAACGCCGCAGAGATGACGAAGGTGATCGCAGCGCTCGAGGGGCAGGGCATCGCAGCGGGCGACATCCGGACCGAGCTGGTCTCGCTCTCGCCGCGCTAGACCGGAAGCGCAGTGGTGTCGACGCGGGCGGGATGCGAGGTCTCGAACGCGGCGATCTCGCCGTCGTGCTCGAGCGTGAGGCCGATGTCGTCGAGGCCGTTCAGCAGCTTGTGCCGGCGGAACGGGTCGAAGTCGAAGGCGATCGGCTCGCCGCCGTCGGGGCCGATCGTCAGTGCCTCCAGGTCGACGGTCAGCTCGTCCGTGCCCATCAGCCGGCGTACCTGCTCCTCGGGCAGCGCGATCGTGACGAGGCCGATCTGCGCGGCGTTCGAAGCGAAGATGTCGCCGAACGACGGAGCGACCACGACCTCGAAGCCGTAGTCCTGGAGCGCCCAGGCGGCGTGCTCACGCGACGACCCACAGCCGAAGTTCCTGCCCGCAACGAGGATCGTCGCGCCTGCATACTCGGGCCGGTTCAGCTCGAACCCGGGGTCCAGCCGCCAGTCGTGGAAGAGAAACTCGCCGTACCCCGTTCGCTCGATCCGCTTCAGGAACTGCTTCGGGATGATCTGGTCAGTGTCGACGTCGGCGCGATCGAGGACCGCGACGCGTCCGGTGTGCCGCGTGAACGCCTTCACGCCGCCACCTCGCGGACGTCCGCGAGCCGGCCAGTCAGAGCCGCCGCCGCGGCTGTCGCCGGGCTGACCAGGTGGGTCCTGCCGCCCCGCCCCTGGCGCCCCTCGAAGTTCCGGTTGGAGGTCGACGCGCACCGCTCGCCCGGAGCGAGTACGTCCGGGTTCATCCCCAGGCACATCGAGCAGCCGGCCCGCCGCCACTCGAAGCCCGCGCGCTGGAGGACGGCGTCGAGTCCTTCCTCCTCGGCCTGGCGTCGAACCGCAGCCGAGCCGGGGACGACCATCGCGCGCACGGACGGATGCACCTGTCGTCCATCGACGATCCGGCCGACGAGGCGCAGGTCCTCGATCCGCGCGTTCGTGCACGACCCGATGAACACGCGGTCGATGGTGATCTCCGAGATCGGCGTGCCGGGCTCCAGCGCCATGTACGCGAGCGCTCGCTCCGCGGCGGCCCGGTCGGCGTCGTCGGCAAAGTCGCCCGGATCGGGAACGCGCCCTGTTACTGGCGCGACCATCGCCGGATTCGTCCCCCACGTCACCTGCGGCACCAGCGCCCCTGCGTCGATCTCCACGTCGCGGTCGAAGACGGCGTCGGGATCCGACGCGAGACGGCGCCACTCGTCCAGCGCACGCTCCCAGGCGGCTCCCGTGGGCGTGCCCGGCCTCCCGTCCAGGTACGCGAAGGTCGTGTCGTCCGGAGCGACCAAGCCGGCGCGGGCGCCTGCCTCGATCGACATGTTGCAGATCGTCATCCG
>JBKOVQ010000002.1:0-12570 GCA_046723985.1 Actinomycetota bacterium
CGTAGCTGTACGTCGAGAACGGGGCCGGACCCGGGTCGGCGGCGGCGCCGCTCGGTACCGCCGCCGCTACGAGCAGCAAAAGGAGAACGGCCCGGCGCACGCCTGTAGTCGACCACGGAAACCTGAGAGGCAGATGAATCCGACGTTATGAAGGTGAAAAGACGTACAGGTGCGCCGCCAGTGGTGCGAACCCGTCGGAGAATCCGTCGCCCGATGCGTTCACGGTACGGCCTTCGCCGAGCACCGTACCTGCTCGACCGTCGAGGCCCGGCACCGTCAGGGCGGCCCTGGTCGAGGTGCGACGCGGGTTGACGGCGATCACGTAGAAGGCGCCGTGGAGCGTACGCGCCGCCGCCAGCACGGGCGCGGACGCGGACGCCGGCACGTCCGCCGCTAGCAGGGCGCCGCCGAGCGCCGCCGCCTCCTCCGCGATTCGCTTGATCGCGGGAGTGAGCGCCGGATCCCAATCGGCCGGGAAGAAGCCGATCCCACGTGCGCCGCCGATCACCGAGAGCCAGCTCTCGGCCCGGACAGTCGCAGGCGTCACCCGCAGCTGCGGCTGGTGGCACTTCCACGTCCGCGTCTCGATCCACTGGAAGGTCGGCCGCGCACCGGCGAGCCGAACGAGCTCCCGCTGGGCGGCGGTGACGTCCGGCAGCCAGTCGAACTTGCAGAACTCCTGGAGCGGATAGAGGTCGAAGCCGACTACGTCCGACTTGGCGATCAACCCGGGGTAGATTCCGCGGCCGGCGGCGAGCGTTGCCGTTCGCGAGTAGAAGTGGTTCGTGAGCGTGAGGACGCGGAGCCGCGCGGTCTGTGCAAGCGTCGGAAACTGCGGGAGCGTCGCTCCGGTGAGCCCCTTCACATCTGCCTCGTCCGGGTAGTACCAGCCGATCACGCCCGCGCCGCCGATGCCGACCTCGTCCGCATTGGTAAGCGAGAAGGCCCGACCGCCGAGCCCTTCCGTCTGCTCGGCAATCCCGCCGCAGTCGTTCCCGGCGAAGAGCGAGATCCCGGCGGCAAGGGACGACTCGTAGCCGCTCGGGCACTGGGCGACCACCGCGAGCGGGAAAAAGGGTTGTCCGTCGAGCACGATCGCCCCGTCCGCGATCGAGGCCGCCGGCGACGCCGGCACGCCCGCCGTCTCGAAGTCGAAGTTCGCGTCCCCGGCCCAGACGCGGTACGCGGTGGCATAGCGAAGACCCGTGAGGGTGGCCCGCCGACCGTTCATCGGCGCCCACATCGTCGGGCCAAGCTCGGGTAGCCCGTACGCGACCGAGGCGGGCGGGTCCGGCTTCGTCCATTCGACTGTTGCCGAGAACGGCCCGACCGCGACCGCCTGCAAGGGACCGGCCGGCGGCGGCGGCGCAGTCGTCGGCGGCGCCGCAGTCGTGGCCGGGGGCGGTGCGGTCGTGGTCGTCCGCGCCGTGGTCGTCGTCGCCTGTTGCGTCGTGGTCGACGACGCGGCCCGCTTCTGCTTCTTCCCGGTTGGGAGCAGCACGGCGACCAGCACCCCTGCGAGGAGCAGCGCGCCGAGACAAGAGAGCGCCAGGAAAACCAGCGCTGCGCGGTCACCGCGAGGCCCCGTCACGTTGCCCCAGAATGCCCGACTTTTTTGCGGCGGCGCGAGTTTTGCTCCCGGCGCTCGCGACGAATACGGTAGGTGGAGTGACGGTGCCGGTGATCGATCTCTCCGGCGATCCGCGCCGGGTCGCGGCCGAGATCGGCACAGCGTGCCGCGATCTCGGCTTCCTGACCGTGACCGGGCACGGCGTGTCGGACGAGGTGGTCGAACGCACCGCTGGAGTCGCGCGCACGTTCTTCGATCTACCCGACGCGGAGAAACGCACACTCGCCGAGGGGGAACCGCAGCTCGGGCTCCCGGCATACCGCCCGTTGAGGAGCGAGAGCCTCGCCGCCAGTCTCGGCCAGAAGACGTCCGGCGACCTGAAGGAGTCGCTCGACTGGGGCCCCGCGGTCGCGGGCCACGGCTGGCCGGCGCGGCCACCGGAGCTGCGGGCCGCTTTCGAGGACTACTTCGAGGCCGTCTCCGGGCTGGGCGGGCGGCTGCGGCGTCTCTTCGCGCTCGCGCTCGACCTGCCTGAGGACTGGTTCGAGCCCGCGTTTGAGGGTCACTCGTCGAGCATGCGGGTGATCAACTACCCGCCTCCCGACGAAGAGATCGAGCACGGCCAGCTACGCGCCGGCGCACACACCGACTACGGCTGCATGACGATCTTGCGGACCGAGGACGCGCCGGGCGGGCTCCAGGTGCAGGCGCGGGACGGAGGGTGGCTGGACCTCCGGGCCGTCCCCGGCTCCTTCGTCGTCAATCTCGGCGACATGATGGCCAGGTGGACAAATGACAGCTGGGCGGCGACGCTCCACCGGGTCGCGGTGCCGCCGGCCGACCGCGCGGCGCGGAGCCGTCGCCAGACGATCGTTTTCTTTCACGACCCGCGCGCCGACGCGGTGATCGAGTGCATTCCGGGCTGCGCCGACAACGACCATCCTCCGCGCTACGAGCCGGTCACCGCGCTCGAGTATGTCCAGTCGAAGGCGGCTAGGGCGCTCGCCTGATGCGGGTCGGCGAAGGCATCGAGCTTCGCTGGGAGAGCATGCTCGCCGGAATCCGGCAGCAGCCGGCCTGGCTGGAGCGAGGGCCGCGGCAGCTGCTCGATGAGGCGCGACGGCTGATCGAAGGCCCGTCCCCGCCCCGGATCTACCTCGCGGGCTGCGGCGACTCGCACTACGCCGGCCTCGCGGCGCGGCTCGCCTTCGAGCGTTGGAGCGGGATCCCAACCCAGGCCCTCCCTTCGCTCGAGCTCTCCCGCTACGAGCTCGAGCTTGCACCGGCCGGTGCCTGGGCCGTCTGCGTCTCCAACTCGGGAAAGGTCGTGCGCACGGTCGAGGCGGCGGCGAACGCCCGCGCACGAGGCCTCCTGGCGATCGGCGTCACGTACGACCCGGACAGCCGCCTGGCGATCGAGGCCGACGTCACGCTCCTCTTCCGGTATGAAGATCCGGGCTTCGGCCCCGGGACGATCTCGTACGTGGCGTCGCTCGGTGCGCTCTACGCACTCGCAATCCGGGCCGCCGAGCTGGGCGGACGCGAGGTCGACGGCCTGCTCGAGTCGGTCGAGGCCGAGGGGCCGGCGAGCTCGGCGACGATCGACTTGTCCGGGCCGGTCGCCGAACAGCTCGCGTTCGAGCTGCCCGACGCCGCGAAGGTCGATGTGGTCGGCGGCGGCCCGAGCTACGGCACGGCCTTCTTCGGCCGCGCGAAGCTGATCGAGTCGGCGCACACGCCGGGCGGGGCGCACGAGCTGGAGGAGTGGGCGCACGAGGAGTTCTTCTGCACCGCGCCGGGGACGACGACGATCGTGGTCGCGCCGCCCGGAGCGTCGCACGATCGGGCGGTGGAGCAGCTCGAGGCGGCACGTGAGATTGGCGCCACGGCGGTCGCCGTCTCCGAACCGGACACCCTCGCGGCCGCCGCTGCCGACCTCGTCCTCCCGGTCGCGGGCCACGCGACAGAAGAGCTCTCGCCGCTCTCGTACTGCATCCCGCTCGAGCTGCTCGCCTACCACTACGCCTCGGCGCGCGGACTGACGATGCTCGGCTTCGACGACGAGCGCCGCAAGGAGCTCAATTTCCGGCAGATCTTCGGCCGGTAGCGTGGCGCGGTACCTGACGGTCGGCAACCTCCTCGTCGAGGACGTCGTGACGCCCGACGGCAGCCGGGTCCTCGACCGGCTCGGCGGCGACGCGCTCTACGCGGCGATCGGCGCGCGGGCGTTCGCCGACGACGTCCAGATGGTCGTCCGACTCGGACGAGGCTTCCCGGAAAGTCTCGTCCACGCGCTCGTGGATGCCGGGCTCGGCGCCGGCCTGATCCCCTCCTGCCGCGACGCGATCCGGCTCTGGGTCGAGCTCGGCATCGAGGGCGGCGGGCGCTTCACCTTTCAGTCCGGAAGCTACGTCGACGCCACCCCGACACCCGAGGAAATCCCGGCCGGGCTCGCTGAAGGGCTCGAGGCGGTCCACGTCGCTCCGGTGCCGTTCGAGCAGATGGAGGCGTTGGTCGCCTGGGCGAGGCCGCGTGCCCGCCTGGTGACGGTCGACCCGCACTACGAGCACATGGACGCCGACTGGTCGCGCGTCCTCCCCCTCGTCGACGCGTTCCTGCCCAGCCGCGCCGAGGCGACGGCGCTGCCCGGCGGCTGGCCCGGCCCGGAAGCGGCCGCGCGCGCGATCGCCGCCCTCGGCGCCGTCACGATTGTGATCAAGCTCGGAAGCGACGGCTCGATCGGCCTCCGCGGCGACGAGCTCGTCCGCCTACCGGCCGCGGACGCAGCCCCGGTCGACCCCACCGGCTGCGGGGACGCCTTCTGCGGGGGGTTCCTCGTCGGCCTCGCGGAGACAGACGACCTGCGCATGGCGATGGCCTACGGAACCGTCGCGGCAGGCGCCGTCGCGCGCGATCACGGCGCGGCGCATGCCCTCAGGGTCGACCGCGACGAAATCCGCCGCCGGTTGACGGCGCTCGGCCCACTCGCGCCGGGACAGGCAACAGCGTAGGATCGCCGAATCGACCTCCTCAGGTCACTCTTTTTCTCCTGGGCGGCGAACGCGATCGCGCTGCTGGTCGCGATCGTCGTGCTCGACAAGGTCACGATCGGCGGCGTCGGCGCCCTGCTCGGCGCCGCGCTCCTCTTCGGGCTCCTGAACACGCTGCTGAAGCCGGTCCTGAAGCTCGTCACTCTGCCGCTCGCGATCGTCACGCTGCGTCTCATCTGGTTCGGCGTTTCGATGCTGCTGCTGCTGCTCACCGCCTGGATCGTCGACAGTTTCGACATCGACGGCTTCTGGGCACTCGTGTGGGCGACGATCATCGTCTGGGTCGTGGACCTTCTCCTCGACCTCGTGCCCGGCCCCTGGCAACACACGCGGCGCGACTGAGCGGTCGGCGCTACCGATCTGGCATCAACGCAGGTGGCCGTTTCCGTTCGAGGAGGCGGCCCGGAGGAGCTCGGTGAGGCCGTGACGGCGCCCGAGACGGACGAAATCGCGGAAGTACATGATCTCGACTTCGACCCCGAAACGCTCCCGCAGCTTGCGGTACCTGCGGTTCTTCTTGCTCACGAGCCGCTGGTCCATGCAGGTGCACTCGACGTACATGTCCAGTTCGGGTAAGTAGAAGTCCGGCGCACACGCCTCCACCACTCTCCCCTCCCGCCGCTCGAGGACGAAGGTGCGGGGTTCGTAGCGCCACTCGATCCCGAACCGGTCGAACACGCGGGCCAGCTCGAACTCGACGGGATGGGCGAACTGCGGGCTCGAGCCGGCGGCAACGCCTACTCGTGACACCCGCTTGCCGGCCACCCAACGCGCTACGCGCCCCCCGCCACGCCGTCGGCCTCGAGGGACGCGGACCGCCGCGTCGAATGCGCCTTCGAGCTTCGCAGCCGCGGCACGCTCTTCGTCGAGGATCGCCGACCCGGTCCTGATCGTCGACTCGTCGCCGACGCGCTCTGCCACCCGGCGCAGCTGCTCGTAGCCGCCGATTTCCAGGTGCTCGAAGGCGTAGGCGAAGGCGACGAGCTTGGCGGGCGTGTCGGGATGTGCCTGGGAAGAAGGCACTCCAGTTGAGCCCACCCATCCGCATCAGGGCGTCCTCGAGCGGGGACGGATCGCCGCCGAGCGCGTCGAGGCGGTTCTCGATCAGCTCGGCATGACGCCGCGTCTCGGCGAGGTGCGTCTCGAAGGTCCGGGCGAGCTCGCGGTCACAAGATCAATGGGCGGGCTCGCAATGCCTCGCGGGTGGGAGAGGCAACTCCGCGACGCCGCAGGCCCGCCCGACAGACATTTCAGCACGTCTGCCCGCGTTCCTTCGCCTGAAAACAGATTCGTAACGCGGAACGCGACCGAATCAAGCCGTTTCGGGCTCCCCTTGGATCCGGTCGCGTTCCAGGTTGGGCTGGTAGTGCCCTTTGTCGGCTCGGATCAAACTCGCTTGCTGCGAATGAGTAGGCTCGCGTAACGCAGCACCAATCAGCGGTGCTGTCCCAGGCGGCGCGGCCCGGGTCTTCTCTTCAGAAGACCCGCGGGTCGTTTTTGGTTGGACCGACAGGAAGGACGAGCGTGGGCACGATCGCCGAACCGGCACCGACACACTCCGCGAACGGCGGACGACCGTCCGACCTGGCGTCGCCGGTGGCGTCCTACTCTCGCGCGCCTCCACGCCCGCTACGCAGGTCTTGCCGAGGCGAGGTGGCGACGCATATCCCCGAGCCGGCCAAGGCCGACCCGGGTGGTTCGGACTCCTCCATGGCGGCGAATGGTGCGGCTCCCCCGACCTGAGCCCTCCGCAGCCGCGGACGAGATGATGCTCGCCTGAGGACACTGCATGCGTGCGCAAAGTAGGCGATGATGGAGATCGGCACCGTGTTAGGTGCTCATGGTGCAAACCCACGACCAGGAGGAACTTTGCTAGCCGTTTACAACACGTTTGGTCAGGTGATGTGGACGCTGCTCGTCCTCTTCGCCTGGATTCTCTTCTTCTGGCTCCTATTCATGGTCTTCGGCGATCTCTTCCGCCGCGACGACATCAGCGGCTGGGGGAAGGCGGCCTGGTCGATCTTCGTGATCTTCGTGCCGTTCCTCGGCTGCTTCGTCTACCTGATCAGCCAGGGACACAAGATCGGCGAGCGGAACATGCAGCAGGCGCAGGCCGCGCAGGCGCAGATGGACAGCCACATCAAGTCCGTCACCGGCTCGGCCTCCGCGGAGCAGATCGCCAAGGCGAAGGAGCTGCTGGACAGCGGTGCGATCACCCAGGCCGAGTACGACCAGCTCAAGACGAAGGCTCTCGCCTAGCAATGACCGGTGCGGTGGCTGCCGCCCCGTCCCCATCATGCGAACGAAAGGAGATCTGATGCCCGAGCAGTCGGATACACCGGTCCTCGACCTCGTTACTGGGATGACGGCCGATTCGATCAAGGCAAGCAACCTGGACCCCGACACGCTGATGCTGGTCCGGATCGCGGCTCTGGTTGCGGTCGATGCCCCACCGGCGTCCTATCTGATGAACCTGGGCGCCGCCGCCGAGTTGGGCATCGGCGAGGAGCAGGTTCGCGGCGTCCTGGCCGCAGTCGCACCCATTGTCGGGACTCCGAGGGTTGTGGCGGCGACCGGCAACATCGTTCGTGCGCTGGGGTTCGCACTGGAGATGGCCGACCTCGAGGACGAGGGCTGAGAGCCGGGCCTAGCGCCTCAGCACCCTTGTATTCTCCCCCGCCAACGCGAGGGAGGGGAGCCCGGAAGATGACCTGATCGGGCCAGGAGCGCGGCAGGCACCCTGCTCCGGGGGGCGCACCGACCGCCCGGCCGAGCCCTCTCACCTTGGCCGGGCGGTGCCGCCCTCGGGCCGCGACGGATGGAAGGCGCGCCGGTGGGGTAAGTACTTCAGTGGATGGTTCAGAAGATCCCCTTCGACGTTGCCAAGTGGGGCGACGGTCAGATGCCGCCGCTCGACGATGCTGAACTTTGCGCGCGGCTGACAGCGACCGCCGACAGCGGGTAGGCTCGCCGAATCGGGGGGTGCTCCCCGCCAACTGCCGGGTGTTCCGAACTTCTCCCGAACTCGGATGAAGGGATCAGCAGGCGACACCGCCAACGTCCCAGGAACGCTCTCGAAGACGTTGGTCAACATCTAGACGAACGACCCACCTGTGCAGGGCATGTCGCGGTTGCGGGCATGCTCCCTCGCCGAGTCGAAGCGTGGGTCGTTTGACGTGCCTTCCAGGCGGATAAGACTATGGGTAACAGAGGGGTGCCCTGGCGTGGGATCGGCTTGCGATGACAGCGAGTCCGCCTGAGACGCAGACGGCGCGGGGCACCCCCTTCCTTCCCGTCGTGAAGATGGGGCGGGCAAGCAAATGCCTCGCAGGTGGGAGAGGCAACTCCACGAGGCCGCAGTCCCGCCCCACCGAGCGCATTCAGTGCAGGCGGCGTTAGTCCTCCGCGCCCCACGGTGACTCTCTCCGAACGCGCCGTTCGGCGTTAGAGACTGTTGGCTAGGTGAAGAACGACGATCGGGGCCACGGCAAGGGCGACGAGAGCGAGCAGCCTCCGCGCGAGGACGTACGGCGCACGCCTACTCCGGCGAAGACGAACCTCGTAGTGCCGCACACCATGCATCCCGCAGTCCTCTCCCCGAGAACCCCTCGCGAGGAAACACAATCTATTACGCGCGCGCAGACGTGAGAGGAAGAAGCGCACATGCCTTGTGCTCGTCCACATAGAGGCTGCACCTCGTTAGCTGAGGCTGAGGGGCACGCCGAACACACGCGCCGCTTCGCCGCCCGAAAGGCCAAGCGGACCAAGTCCTCTGAGGCACGGTGGCAGTCGGCCAACTCGACTCCCCACCGTCCACTCCAGGAGGTCGAGGATCAGGACGTCGAGGTCGGGCGTGGGTTGACGACGTTGATCGGCTTGCCCGCGGCGAAGGCGTTGATCTGGTCGAAGACGTCCGCGAACTGCAGCTCCCACTCCTCGTGGGTGACGTAGCCGATGTGTGGCGTGCACAGGACGTTGTCCATGTTCAGCGGCGGGTGCGACGGGTCACGCAGCGGCTCCTCCTCGAACACGTCGAGCGCCGCCATGCCCGGCCGACCGCTCCGCAGCGCGGCGACAAGCGCGCCCGGCTCGATCAGGCCCGCGCGGCTCGTGTTGACGAGCAGCGCGCTCGGTTTCATCCGCTCCAGATCCGCCCTCGTGACGATGCTGCGCGTAGCCGGCACGAGCCGCAGGTGCAGCGACAGCACGTCGCAGTCGGCGAAGAAGCCCTCCCTGCTCACCGCCACCTCGAGTCGATCGGCGCGCGCCCGCTCCAGCGACTCCGGCCGCGCCCACACCAGCACCCGCATCCCGAACGCAGCGCCGTAGCCGCCGACCACCTTCGCGATCCGGCCGTAGCCATAGAGGCCGAGCGTCTTGCCGATCAGCGAGTGGCCGACGCCCGCCTGCCACTCGCCCACCTTGCACGACGCCACCTGCTGCGGGATCTGCCGCATCGCCGCCAGCACCAAGGCCCAGGTGAGCTCTGCGGTCGAGTACGACGGCGAACCGGCGTGCAGGTTCGAGCAGACCGTGATGCCTAGGCGAGTGCACGCCTCGACGTCGATGTGCGGATAGACGCTGCGCTGGCTGATCAGACGCAGGTCGGGCAGACGCTCGAGCAGCGGCGCACGGATCTCGGTGCGCTCGCGGATCAGGACGAGCGCGTCGAGGCCCTGCAGCCGCTCGGCGAGGCAGTCGGTGTCCTGGACGTGGTCCGTGAAGACCGTCACCTCGTGGTCCTCGAGCCTCTCGAAGCACGGCAGCGTCCGCAACGTGTCGAACCAGTCGTCGAGGATCGCGACCTTCACCGCGGCAGAGATTAAGCCCTCGAGAATGGAGCGTTCATGGAGCCTGGCGGGCCGCTCAGCCGCTGGGAGCCCCGGCTCCGGGGCTCCCAAGTATCCCGGGTCGTCGCACGACTGTTAGCAGGTGTAGCTGCCGCCGTAGGTGAGGTCCGCAACTGTCCCGTCGAGGAAGAGGTTGACGTCCGCGGGGAGGTGACTCCTCGAGATGGCTCGAGAGAGTCCGCGGCTGCCTCGTGCGACGCCTTCGAGGCCGAGCCCGGTGCTCGAGACCTACCAATCACTGTGAGCCGGCCTCGAAGCATTCAACAGCACTTGACATCTGTAGGAACGTCCCGCCGGTCGCCTCGCGAGCCTACTCGCCTCGGCTCGACGCCTCTGACATTGCTCCTGGAAGCTGCGACCGCGCCTGAATTCCGAGCTTGCGGTAGACGTGCGAGAGGTGCGTCTCGACTGTCTTCGGGTGACGAAGAGCGCCTGGGCGATCTCGCGGTTTGTCTGTCCCTCGGTCGCCATTTGGGCAACTCGCCGCTCGCTCGGAGTGAGCGAGTCGACGCCGCTGCGAACGAGGCGCCGCGGCCGCGCCCCGGTCGCGAGGAGCTCGGCGTGCGTACGTTCGGTTAGAACGATCGCGCCACAGCGGCGGGCGAGCTCGAGTCCTTCCTGGAGGAAGGCGCGGGCTTCGGCGCGCTGGTTGGCGCGACGGAGAGCGGCGCCCAGCTCCGTGAACGACTTGGCCCGCTCGAGCTGCGCCTGCGACGTGGCGAGCACGTCCACCGACTCGCGGAGGAGCTCGATGCCCTCGTCGCCGCCCTCGACGAGCCCGGCGGCCCGCAGCGCGACGCCGAGGGGACGCGGGGTTCCCCAGCGGCGAGCAAGCTCGATCTCCTCCCTGACGAGCCGGCGGGCTTCCTGACGATCACCCAGGCCGAGCGTCGCGAGCGCCGCCTGGGAGCGCCACGCGTAGTAGCTCGGGTTGTGGATCCCGAAGGATCCGATGCTCTCGCCGGCCGCGAGGAGATCGGCGAGTCCCTGCGTCACCTCCCCGCTGGCGATGCGAAGCCGCGCGCGGGGCTCGAGTAAGACCGCTGTCTGATACGTGTGATGATCGTCCAGCATGCCGGCGAGGTCGAGCGTCTGAATCGCTTCGGCCAGCTCACCGCGTTCGGCGAGCGTCTCGGCCAGATGGGCGTACGTGGAACCGAGCGGAATAGGGGCGTCCAGGGCCGCTCTAGCGTCGGCTTCGGCGTCCGGCAAGTCACCGCGGCGAAGCAGCGCAAAGGCACGGAACGACGACGCATGGGCGAACGCGAAGGCCGACCCCTGCCTGCGCGCGAGCTCGAGCCACCCGGTGTACAGGCGCACCGCGGTATCGAGCTCGTCCAGGCTCAAGAGCACCGCAACCGCCACCACATACCCCTGCCAGCTCTCGTCACCGAGAAGGAGGCCGCAGGCGAGAGCGCGCTGCACGAGTTCCCGCGCCCGGTCGGGCGATTCGCCGGCACGCGCGAGCTCCGAGGCAACCAGCACCATCAGGAAGCGGCCTCCAAGACTGTCCTCGGTCGCCCGGTCGGCAATCCGGGCGAGCCTTTCGCGAGCCATCGGGTACAAGCGAGCGTCGAACCGCGCCCACATGATCAACTCCGCCTCGAGCCGCTGCGTGAGAGCAGCATCCCTGGGATCGAGGTCCTCGATCGTTCGCTTGAGGCCGTCTGCAGCTTCGAACAGGTCGACGTCCTCCGCGAAGTGCGCATTGGCGAGCGCGAGCGCAACTTCCGCCGAGGGCGGCTCCCCTCGCACGAGCTCGTGCGCCTCCCGCAGGTGACCAAGCGCGCCGGGCAAGCCGGAGCGTAGCTCGGCCGAGCCGAGCTCGAACAGGACGTCCGCCCGCCGGTGCGCGTCAGGAGGCTCTTCCAGCGCGCGCTCGAGATACGACCTGGCGACGTCGCCCGCGCCCTCGTCGCTTGCCCGCTGGGCGGCTTCGCGCAAGGTTGCGACGACCGAAGCACGGGCCCGCGGCTGGACATGGAGCAGGTGGGCGGCGACCCGTTGAGCAGGCGCACCGCTATCGTCGAGCAGCTCCGCCGCTCGCTCGTGGCCGCGCTCGCGCTCGGTTTCGCCCAGGTCGGCGTACACCGCCGCGCGGAGAATCGGGTGCGCAAACGCGAGCGGACCGCGAGGGCGGAGGACGTCGGACCGGGCGAGCTCGGCTGCTGATGCGGCGGCTACCTCAGGATCCAGCCCGGCGAGCGCAGCTGCAAGCTCCGGGTCGGGCTCCTCGCCCAGGATCGCGACGGCCCGGGCGAGGGCCTCGGCCTCCGGGCCGAGGCGGCGAAGCCGCTGCAGGACGAAGCGAGAGAGCGACTCGGGCCCGAGCTCGCGGACGCGTGCGGCCGCGCTCGCGGTCGGCTCGATCTGCTCCGCGAGGACGGCGTGGACGAGCTCGTTGAGCAGAAACGGATTGCCCGCGCAAGACGTGTGCACCGTTTGCACGAACTCCTCTGCGGGATCGCTCTCGAGCCTCCCGCGGAGGAGTTGCGCGACGGCGTCGGCGCTGAGCGGAGCCGGACGAATGACCGCGGCCAGCGGCTCCGACTCGAGCGCGCCGAGGACCGCCGAATCGACGCCGGGTTCTCTCGTCCGAGCGCAGGCCGCCACTACGACCGGAAGCCCTTCGAGTCGGCGGGCGAGGTAGGAGAGGAAGCGCAGCGAGGGCGGGTCGCACCAGTGGACGTCGTCCACGGCGAGCAGCAAGGGCCCGAGCTCGGCGAGGTTGGCGGTCAGCCAGAAGAGACCGTGGAGCGTCGTGTGCGAGGCGTCCTCCCCCCGTGCGAGCCAACCGCCGGTCCCGCCGAACTCGAAGAGCGGCGAGGCGAGGCGCGCCGCGCCGGCGAGGAGCCGTGCGCGCTCGTCGTCGCCGCAGGCAGCGAGACGCGCCTCGAAGAGCTGGCGGACGACGCCGTACGAGAAATCGCGCTCCAGCTCGCCCCCTCGGGCGCGTAGCACCTCGAAATCGAGGGTCTCCGCCGCTTCGCACGCGGCGCCGAGCAGACGCGACTTTCCGATACCCGGTGCTCCCTCGAACAGCACGAGCACTCCTCGCCCGTCTCGAGCCTGGACGATCAGCAGCTCGACGCGCTCGAGC
>JBKOVQ010000077.1:0-6130 GCA_046723985.1 Actinomycetota bacterium
GGGCGAGGGTGCGGCCGATCAGGTCGATCGTGCCGACGACGCGCTCGTCCTCGACCGGCAGAAAGCCGACGAGCGGGATCAGCAGGAGGCTCGCGTCGAGCCGCTTCGACCCGTACGACTGGACGAAGGAGCCGAGCTCCGCGTCGAAGCCGTTGGCGGAGACGTCGGCGTGGATCTCGCTCCGGATCGACCGCCAAAGGTCGACGGGGCCGTCCCGCCCCCAGTCCTCGCACGTGCGGATCGCCCGGTCGAACGCCACCCAGGCCATCACCTTCGAGTGGGTGAAGTGGCGGTTCGGCCCGCGCACCTCCCAGATGCCCGCGTCCGGCCGGCGCCAGGCCTCCTCCAGGAACCTGAGCAGGTTCACGGAGAGGCGCCAGGCGTGGTCCGACGCCTCGAGTCCGTGCGCCCGCGCCGTCATGAACGCGTCGATGATCTCGCCGTAGACGTCGAGCTGCATCTGCTCCGACGCGGCGTTCCCGACCCGCACCGGCGTCGAGCCCTCGTAGCCCGGGAGCCAGTCGGCTTCGTACTCGGTCAAGCGCCGCTCGCCGGCGACGCCGTACATGATCTGGAGATCGGCCGGGTTGCCGGCGGCTGCCCGGAACAGCCACTCGCGCCAGCCGCGGGCCTCGTCGAGGTAGCCCGAGTCGATCAGGGCGACGAGGGTGAGGGTGGCGTCGCGTATCCAGCAGTAGCGGTAGTCCCAGTTGCGGGAGCTTCCGATCCACTCCGGCAGCGAGGTCGTCGGCGCGGCGACGATCCCACCCGTCGGCTCGTAGATCAGTCCCTTCAGCACTCGGAGCGACGTCCGCACGGGCTCGGCCCACTCGCCCTCGTAGCTGCACCGGCTCGACCATTCCTGCCAGAACGCCTCGGTCTCCTCGAGCGCCCGCTCGGCGTCGACCGGTGCGGGAGGGTCGTCGTGCGAGGGGAACCAGGTCAACGCGAACGGCAACGATTCGCCCTCAGAGACGGTCGCCCTGCCGACGCTGGTGAAGTCCTTCCCCTCGAGCTCGACGCTGCTCTCGATCCGGACCGCGTTCGGACCGACCACGGCTAGCCAGGCATCGTCCAGGCGGCGCAGCCACGGCACCGCCGATCCGTGCTCGAAGCGGAGCACGAGCTCGGTGCTGATCTCTACGTGCCCCTCCAGCCCCTCGACGAGCCGGACCAGGACGGTGGCGTCGCGTCCCGGCGGCATGAAGTCGACAAGTCGAACGGTTCCCTCGTCGGTCTCGAACGTCGTCTCCAGGATCAGCGTCTCCGGCCGGTAGCGTCGCTCGACGCTCCTGACATCCTTCGGGGCGATCAGCCAGCGGCCGTGGTCGGCGGTGCCGAGCAGCGCGGCAAAGCAGGCGCCCGAGTCGAAGCGGGGCAGGCAGAGCCAGTCGACCGAGCCGGCACGCGAGACGAGGGCAGCCGTGCGGAGATTGCTGACGAGCCCGTAGTCCTCGATCGGCGCGTTCGCAGGAATAGCGGTATTACAGCCAGAGCTGCCAGCGGAACCGCTTGCACGCGCAGTGCTTGTTCTTCGTCCCGCACGTCTTGCAGTCCCAGTACTCCCACCAGATCCAGCGGAGATGCTGGATCTCGAGGACGATCATCGAGACGATCGCAAAGAAGAGCAGCCCCCGGCTCACCGCTCCAGGATCGCAGGGTGACCCGCCCTTTTCAATGGGTCGCCCGGCTCGATGCCGAGGATCAGAGGACCTCCCGATAAAGGGCGACGTGCGCCTCAGCCGCCGCGGCCCAGGAGAGCTGATCGCGTGCGCGCATCGCGCCCGCCCGGGCCTCCGCGAGCGCGGCCGCGTCGCCGAGCAGGCCCTCGATCGCGGTCGCCAGCGCACCGACGTCCCGTGGCGGCACGACGAGACCCGCGCCGAAGGTTCGCACCGGCTCCGCGAGGCCGCCGACGTCGTAGACGACTGCCGGCACGCCCGCGCCGAGCGCGCGCATCAGCGCGCCCGACTGGTCGAGCTCCGCGCGGTACGGGAAGACGGCAACCGTGGCGTCCCCGAGGGCACGGTCGATCTCCCGCTCGGAGAGATAGCCGAGCCGCCATTCCGCCCGCGCCCCCGCGGCGGCGCGGTACTCGTCGACCGGCTCGACCGGATCGCCGGCGACGAGCAGCCTGGCGCCGTCCACCCGCCTCACCGCCTCGATCGCGTCGCCGAGACCCTTGTATGGGCGGATCGCGCCGAGGCAGAGGACCGTCCTTCCGTCGTCATTCCGCGCCGGGTCGCTGCGGAAGGCAGGGTGTGGGATGACACGCAGTCTTTCGGGCTCCATCCCGAGTGCGGTCAGCCTCTCGAGCCCGCGCTCGCTGTGCACGACCACCCGGTCGAACCGGCCGAGGAGGCGCCGCCACAGGTTCTCGCGATGGGCGGTTCGCCGCGGAAGGAGGTCGTGCGCGGTGAACACGCACGGACGGCGTGTCCGCAGCAGCAGCGCGTCCAGCTGTGGCGCGGCCAGCCACTGGACGTGGACGACATCCGGCTGCTCGGCAGCGAGCCGCGCCATCCCGAACGGATGCTCGGCAACCTTCAGCGGCAGCCGGAGCCGGGAGCGCCCGAAGAGCCGGGACGAGAGCGGGTAGAAGACCTCGCGCCGGACGTATCCGTCGGCCGCCGGCGGCTCCCCGAACCGGAAGCGCGACGTGACGAGGTCGACCGCGACACCGGCCCGCGCCAGCGCCCGCGCGAGCTCGTGGTCGTACTGAGGCGTGAAGGCGGCTGGGTCGGCCAGGACGACGCGCACGGAGTCGTACAGTAGATCGCGTGTTGATACGCAGCTGGAACCTGTACCACGGCAACTCCTTTCCGCCCGACCGCCGCTCGCACCTCGAGGAGATGGTGGGGCTGGCGACCGTCGACCGACCCGACGCGGTGCTCCTCCAGGAGGTTCCCGCCTGGGCGATCGGCCGCCTGGCCGCGTGGAGCGGGATGACCGTTTTCGCGGACGTCGCTCAGCGGCCGCGGCTGGGCCCGATCCCGATCTCGGCGCGACTGGGGCGGACGCTCACCTCGATCGACCACGGCCGGTTCCGATCGGCGTTCTCGGGCCAGGCAAACGCGATCCTGCTCGGCCGGGGCGTGCAGGCTGCCGCTCACGAATCCGTGACGCTGAACCCGGCCTCGTTCAGGCACGAGCAGGGGCGGATCCTCGGCCTCGACCTCGTCGAGCGGCTCGCGTGGGCGAAGGAGCGCCGCATCTGCCAGGCTGTGCGCCTCGAACGGGGGATGGTCGTCGCGAATCTCCATGCCACCGGATCGCTCGGAGACGCCCGCATCCCCGCAGCCGAGCTCGTCCGCGCCGCCGAGTTCGTGGAGAGCCTGGCGCGGGAAGGAGACACCGTCGTGATCGGCGGCGACTTCAACTGCATCGCGGCGCACATCGCGCTCGACGGCTACTCCGACCCGGGTCCCGGCATCGACCACATCGCCGTCCGCGGTGCCGCGGCCTCGCCGCTGCGTGTCTGGCGCGACGACCTGCGGCGCCGGAACGGCCTGCTGCTCTCGGACCACGCGCCCGTGGAGCTGAGCCTGTGAACTTCCACGAGGCCCGCGCCCAGTTCCCGATCCTCGACGAGATCGCGTATCTGAACGCGGGTTCGATGGGACCCCTCGCGCGCCCGACGGTCCAGGCGATGCACGCGCAGGAACAGTCCGATCTCGAGCGGGGCCGGGGCGGCAAGCCGTACTACGAGGCGATGCTCGACCTGCGGGAGCGAGTCCGAGCCACGCTCGCGGTGACGATCGGCGTCCCGCCGGAGAACGTCGCCCTCACCTCCTCGACGACGGAGAGCTGCAACATCGCGATCGCCGGTCTTCGCCTGAAGAGCGAAGACGAGGTGGTCACCACCGACACCGAGCACTTCGGGCTGCTCGGGCCGCTGCACGCGTCGGGTGCGACCGTCCGGGTCGCGGCTGTGCGCGGGGTTCCGCCAGAACAGGCGTTGGACGCGATCCTCGCCGAAATCACGCCGCGGACCCGGCTGGTCGCGATCTCACACGTGTCCTGGCAGACCGGCAACCTGCTCCCGATCGAGCAGATCCAGGAAGCGTCGGGCGTGCCGATCCTCGTGGACGGAGCCCAGTCGGCGGGCGCGATGGCGGTCGACGCGTCGCGGTTCGACTTCTACACGGTCTCGGGTCAGAAGTGGCTGTGCGGCCCCGACTCCACGGGCGCGCTCTACGTCCGCGACCCGGAGCGCCTGGACGTCGCCTTGCCGACGTACTTCTCGCAGGATCGCTACGAGGTCGACGGGGCGTACACGCCGAAACAGGGTGCGGCGAGGTTCGACGGTGGCTGGATCCCGACGGCGTCCCTCGCCGGGCTCGACGCCGCGCTCGGGACGATCCCGCACTGGGCGGCACACCACTCGGCCGAGATCTCCGCGAGCTGCTTCACGCGGCTGGCGGAGCGGCACCGGGTGGTCACGGCGCCGGGCCAGGCGAACCTCGTCTCCTTCGAGCCCGAAGGCGATCCTGCGGAGATCGCCGCCCGGGCGTTCGACCAGGGTGTCTTGATCCGCGATCTGCCGGGCACCGGCTGGCTGCGCGTCTCGTGCGGCTGGTGGACGAGCGACGGCGACCTCGACCGCCTGCTCGGCTCCTTATAGGGAAATCGCTCAAGCATGGGGGCTCTCCGGCCGATGCTTGCCGGCGTGAAGCTTCGCGCCACTCTGCTGGCTCTCTTGATCGCGGTCGCCATCGGCGTCGGCAGCGCCGACGCGACCGTCAGCAACATCACTGTCACCCTGACCGAGTCGTCACCGTTCGAGGCCGTCGCAGGCTCGACGCTGTTTTATGCGCCAACTGGCTCAAACAGCGGCAACTTCACAGTGACGGCTTCTGCCTCGACGACGTCCACTCTGACGAGTGTCGACTTCCAGGCGATACCCGGCATGGCAAGCAGCGGAAGCGACTCGACTGCGCCGTACCAGGACACGTATTCATGGACTGCCTCGACGAGCGCCTCGGGAGCATTCGGCGTAACCGTGCACGACAGCGATCCAAGCAGCCTGACCGCTGCAGCCGCGTTCACACTCACTCCGGACACGACAGCGCCAACCGGCCAGACCGTCGCACTGTCGGGCGGCCCGAACTACAGCGCGCTTTTCGTGCCGCTCGTGCTCACGAACGGCTCAGACGCGGGCGCGGGTCTGGACACCAGCTCCGGCATCGTCGAACGGGCCTCGGCGTCACTCACGGCCGGCACCTGCGGCAGCTTCGGCGCCTTCGCGCCGGTCACCCTCACGTCGGGCGGCGACGCGACGGTCGTGAGCGGCAACTGCTACCGCTACCAGTACAAGATCTCCGACCTCGTGGGCAACCAGTCCGCCGCCTCCGCCTCCTCGGCAGACGCCAAGGTCAACTCCGTCGGGCCGGCCGTCACCCTCACTGCGCCGACCGAGGTGAGCGGGGTCGGTGACCAGTTCTGGAACGGGACTACCAAGACGGTCTACTTCCGCCCGGCCGCCACCGGGTCGTTCACCCTCAACGCGACCGCAACCGACTCCGTCTCGTCGATCGCCCAGGTCGCCTTCCCCGACGTGTCGTCCGTTTCCGGCTGGAGCGGTGCGACCGGCGGCGTCGACACCACGTCGCCCTACGCGTCGCCGGTCGTCTACACGTGGACGACGGGCGGCACGGCTCCGGGCGCCAAGCAGGTGGTGGCGACGAACAGCACCGCCATGACCGCGAGCGACACCGTCACGATCAGCGCCGACTCGGCGCCTCCGAGCGGACAGGCAGTCACCCTCACGGGCGGCCCCTGGTTCGGAACCTCGGTCCCGCTGACGGTCACCGGCGGAACCGACGGCGGCTCCGGCGTGGACGCCAGCCGCGTGGTCGTCGAGCGGGCCTCTGCGAACCTGACGAACGGCGTCTGCGGGACGTTCGGCACGTATGCGGCCGTGACGCTGTCGAGCGGCGCCGACACGGGTGTCGTCAACGGCACCTGCTACCGCTACCAGGTCAAGGCGACCGACAACGTCGGCAACGTGTCCGCGGCGTCGCAGCCGTCGGGCGACGCCAAGGTCGACCGGACGCCGCCGAGCACGTCCGCGCTCTTCTTCAGCGGGTTCACGAACACGGCTGCCTCGGGGACGGTCGTCTACTACCGG
>JBKOVQ010000059.1:0-4803 GCA_046723985.1 Actinomycetota bacterium
CCGACGAGCAGGCGCAGCCCGGTGCTCGGCGGTTGTCGGTCAATGCGGAGGGCGGAGAAAGCAAGATGGCGAATGGCATGGGCCGTGAAGGATTCGAACCTTCGACCTTGGGATTAAGAGTCCCCTGCTCTACCAGCTGAGCTAACGGCCCGCGGGCTGCGTAGTGTAGCCCGAGTGAAGGTGCTGTCCGTGGTCGGAAACCGGCCCCAGTTCATCAAGTCGGCACCGCTCTCGGAGGCCCTTCGCAAGGCGGGAATCGAGGAGGTGACGCTCCATACCGGGCAGCACTACGACCCCGAACTGTCGCACGTGTTCTTCCAGGAACTGCAGCTTGCCGAGCCCCGTTACCGGCTCGACGTCGGGGGCCGTTCCCGCGACGAGATGCTCGCGGCGCTGGGGCCGGGAATCGGCGAGGCGATCGGTGGCGAAGAGCCGGACTGGGTGCTCGTCTACGGGGACACGAACTCGACGCTCGGCGGCGCGCGGGCGGCTGCAGAGGCCCGCGTTCCGCTCGCTCACGTCGAGGCCGGACTCCGCAGCCACGATCTCTCGATGCCGGAGGAGCACAACCGGATCGAGACCGACCGCCTCTCGCAGCTCCTCTTCGCACCGGACGAGCGCTCGCGGGCGGTCCTCGAGCAGGAGGGGGTCGACGGGCGGATCGACGTCGTCGGGGACGTGATGATGGACGCCAACCTGCGACTCGCGCCGATCGCACGCGAGCGGTCGTCGATCCTCCGGCGGCTCGGCCTCGCGCCCGGGGACTACGTCGTGGTCACGCTCCACCGGGAGGCGAACGTCGTGGAGCCTCGGTTGGGCCGGATCCTCGAAGGGCTGAACCGTCTCGATGAACGTGTCGTCTTCCCGACCCATCCGCGGACGCGTGCCGCTCTGAAGGGTCAGAGCTTTCCGGGTCTGACCCTGCTGGAACCGCTCGGCTACCTCGACTTCGCTGCCCTCGCCTCCCAGGCGCGCGTGATCATCACGGACTCCGGCGGGCTCCAGAAGGAGGCGTACTGGTACGGCGTCCCTTGCGTGACGCCTCGACCCTCGACCGAGTGGATGGACACGGTCGCGCTCGGCGCCAACATCCTCGTCGACGACGACCCCCATCGGCTCGTCGAGGCCGTCTCCGCCGCCCACATGCCCGACGACCGCCCGCAGCTCTACGGCGACGGGCGTGCCGCAGAGCGCGTCGCGGCTGCTCTGTACGCTTCGCGGCCGGAATGAGCGCGGACGCCCGCTACGACATCGCTGTGATCGGCGCCGGCTACGTCGGCATGCCGCACGCCCAGGCCTTCGCCGAGGCAGGCAAGAAGGTCGTAGTCGTGGACGTCCTCCAGGACGTCGTGGACGCGATCAACCGCGGCGAGAGCCACATCGGCGACGTCCCCTCGGAGCGGCTCCAGCCGCTCGTCGAGTCGGGCGCCGTGAGCGCCACAACCGATTTCGGCGTGGTCGCGCAGTCGGATGCGATCGTGATCGCCGTCCCCACGCCGCTTTCCACCCAGCGCGATCCCGATCTGTCGTACGTCGAGCGCGCGGCAGGTTCGATCGCCCCCCACCTCCATCCCGGCCATCTCGTCGTGCTCGAGTCGACGACCTACCCCGGGACGACGCGCGACGTCCTCCAGCCGCTGCTCGAGGAGAGCGGGCTGAAGGCGGGCGACGGGTTCCATCTCGCGTTCGCGCCCGAGCGCGTCGATCCGGGCCGCACTGACTTCACCGCAAGGACGACCCCGAAAGTCGTCGGCGGGATCGACGAGTCCTCGACCGAGGCCGCTGCCGAGCTGTACCGCGGCGTCGTCGACGAGGTGCACACGGTCTCGACCGCCGAGGCGGCGGAGCTATCGAAGCTGCTCGAGAACATCTTCCGCTCGGTCAACATCGCCCTCGTCAACGAGCTCGCGCAGCTCTGCGACCGGATGGGGATCGACGTGTGGGAGGTCGTGGACGCGGCCGCGACCAAGCCGTTCGGGTTCATGTCCTTCAAGCCGGGCCCGGGCCTTGGGGGCCACTGCATCCCGCTCGACCCGTTCTACCTCTCATGGAAGGCCCGCGAGTACGACTTCTCGACCCGGTTCGTGGAGCTGGCCGGCGAGATCAACAACAACATGCCGTACTTCTGCCGGTCCGTGATCTCGCAGGCGCTGAACCACGGCGCGCAGAAGTCGCTGAGCGGCTCGAAGATCCTCATCCTCGGCGTGGCGTACAAGGCAGACATCGGCGACGTGCGCGAGTCGCCCGCCGAGAAGATCCTGTTGCTGCTCCGGAACGCAGGCGCCGAGGTCGCGTACCACGACCCGCACGTGGGCGAGTTCGACGGCCTCACCTCCGTGCCGCTCGAGCCGGAGCGCTACGACTGCGGCGCGATCGTCACGGCCCACTCGGGGATCGACTATGGAGACGTCGTCCGCCGCGGGAAGGTGATCGTCGACTTCCGGAACGCGACGAAGGGCGTCGAGGTGGACGGGAAGGTCTGGAAGCTGTGACGCGGGTCGGCGTCGCCGGGCTCGGCTACTGGGGGCCGAACCTCGCACGCAACTTCGACGACCTCACCGACCTCGCCTGGGTCTGCGACCAGTCCGCCGAGCAGCTCGCTCGCTTCGACGGCCGATTCTCGCAGGCGCGGTCGACCCACCGGTTCGAGGAGATGCTCGCCGACGACGGGCTCGAGGCGGTCGTGATCGCGACGCCGGTGCCGACCCACTTCGAGTTGGCGAAGCAGGCGCTCGAGGCCGGAAAGCACGTGCTGGTCGAGAAGCCGCCGGCGATGCGCGCGGCCGAGATGGACGAGCTCGTCTCGCTTGCCGCCGACCGCGATCGCGTGCTGATGCCGGGCCACCTCCTGCTCTACCACCCAGGCATCCAGAAGCTGAAGGAGCTGATCGACGGCGGCGAGCTCGGCGAGGTGCTGTGCGTCTACGGCAACCGCCAGAACCTCGGGATCGTCCGCACGAACGAGAACGCCCTCTGGTCGCTCGGCGTCCACGACCTCTCCGTCATCCTCTACCTCCTCGACGAGGAGCCCGAGGAGGCGGTCGCGTATGGGCGTGACTTCCTCACCGACGGCGTCGAGGACGTCGTCTTCTGCTACCTCCGCTTCCCGTCCGGGAAGATCGCGCACATGCACCTCTCCTGGCTCGACCCGCACAAGATGCGGCGGATGACTGTCGTCGGCCGCGACAAGATGGCCGTCTTCGACGACATGGAGCTCGAGCGCAAGGTGACGGTCTACGACAAGGCGCCCTGGAAGCGGGCGGAGACCTACGGCGAGTGGCAGACGCGGAGCGGTGACATCTTCATCCCGAAAATCGCGACCACCGAGCCGCTGCGGCTCGAATGCGAGCATTTCCTGCAGCTCGTCGCCGGAGACGGTGACCGCGCAAAGGTGGCGCGCGACGGGGCGATGGTCGTGCGCGCGCTCGAGCAGCTGACCGAGTCGCTCAGTGGCTGAGATCCACCCGACCGCAGTCGTGTATCCGGGCACCGAGCTCGGCGAGGGCGTGCGGGTGCTCGAGTACGCCGTCGTCGGCAAGCAACCCGTCCTCTCTCCTCGGTCGACCGCCGAGCGCGAGGATCTGGCGCCCGCGCAGATCGGTGACGGAACGGTGATCACGACGGGCGCGATCGTCTTCGCCGGAACCACGGTCGGCAGGCGCGTGATCGTCGGCGACCAGGCCTGCGTCCGCGAGCGGGTCACCCTCGGTGACGACGTCGTCGTCGGCCGCGGATCGCTGGTCGAGAACGACACGACCGTCGGAGCGATGACGAAGATCCAGGCGGAGGCGTACATCACCGCCTACTCGACGCTCGAGGAGCATGTTTTCGTCGCGCCCTGCGTGGTGACGACGAACGACAACTTCATGGGACGCACCGAGCGGCGGCACGAGCTGAAGAAGGGCCCGACGATCCGGCGTGGGGCGCGGATCGGCGGCGGTGCGGTCCTCTGCCCCGGAATCGAGATCGGCGAGGAGGCGTTCGTGGGCGCAGGCGCGGTGGTGACGAAGGACGTGCCCGCCGGCGCGGTCGTCGTCGGCAACCCGGCTCGGCAGATCCGCGACGTCCCCGACGAGGAACGGCTCTCGTGAGCACCTACGAGACAGCTCGGCTGGCCGACGTCCGGCGGGAGGATGGGTGGGCGCCGATCAGGCTCGCCCTCGGCGTCCGGGCGTTCGGCGTCAACGGCTGGACCGGCCGCGAGGACGGAGACGTGGTCATCCCGGAGCACGACGAGGTGCCGACCGGCCACGAGGAGCTCTACGTCGTCGTTTCAGGACATGCGACGTTCACAGTCGCCGGCGACGAGGTCGACGCAACCACGGGCACGATCGTCTTCGTCCGCGATCCTTCGGCGAAGTGCGGCGCAGTCGCCCGCGAGCCCGACACGACCGTCCTGAGCGTCGGCGCGAAGGCGGGCGAGGCGTTTACGCCCCAGCCCTGGGAGACCAACCGCGACGTCTTCGCACTCCTCGATGCCGGCAAGGCGGCCGAAGCGAAGGAGTTGCTGACCGACGCGATCCGTCGCTACGAGGACACGGGCACGCTGTACTACAACCTCGCCTGCGCGGAGGCCATGCTCGGGGAGACCGATGCGGCGATCGAGCATCTCCGCACGGCGCTCGAAGGCAACCCGTCCCTCGCCGCGTACCTCCCCGAGGACAAGGATCTCGCGTCGCTCAGGGACGACCCGCGCTTCGCCGAGCTCCTAAGCTGAGCAGCGCCGCCGGGCAGAGCCGCCGGCGCGCAACAGTCGGCCGGCCACGCCCCGTTCGGGGCACGAGCCGGCTAGAGCTAGAGGAG
>JBKOVQ010000225.1:0-3361 GCA_046723985.1 Actinomycetota bacterium
CACGAGGAGCTCGCCGCCGCCTCGTTCGAGCGGCTCCAGCTGCTCACGCACCCTGAGATCTGGGTGTATCCGGGCGCGACGATGCGCGAGACGATGCTGGCGATGCTCGACGGCGAGCGCGAGCGGCGGCTCGAGCAGCTCGCCGCCGATCGGATCGACTTCTCGTGAGAGACGAAGCCGAGCACAAAGGCGACAGCGAAGCTGTCGGGATCGGCGCGAGGCGACGTCGTGACGCCGGAGGCGTCGAGCCGATCACCGTCCTCGTCTCGGCCTGCGGCGCGCCCGGCACGGCTGCGCTGATTCGCGCGCTCCGCGAGAACGGCGAGCGCGACGTGCGGGTCGTCGGCACCGACATGGGAGAGCTGGCGATCGGCCGTCACCTCGCCGACGCGTTCCACCGCGTGCCCGCGGGGTCGGACCCCGGCTTCGCCGACGCGATGCTGGAGGTCTGCCGCAAGGAGCGCGTCGACGCCGTCCTACCGCAGTCCTCGTTCGACCTGCTCGGGCTCGCGGAGGCGCAGGACCGATTCGAGGGGATCGCGGTGCTCGTCTCCTCACCGGAGGCGATTCACCGCTCGAACGACAAGGCCGAGAGCTATGCGCTGCTCGACCGGATCGGCGTCCGCGGGCCGGCGTGGCGCCGCGTTTCGGGCGGCGAGGCGGTTGCCGCCGCCGTCGGCGAGCTCGGCTATCCCGACGTCGACGTCTGCATGAAGCCGGTGTTCTCGTCGGGATCGCGTGGCTTTCGGGTGCTTTCGGCTTCGGCCGACCGCCACGAGCAGCTGCTCACGAACCGTCCCGGAGTCGCCGAAGCGCTCCGGCTCGACGACCTCCTCGACCTCCTCGGCGACGATCCGACGGAGCTCCTGATCATGGAGCTGGCGACCGGCAAGGAGCGGACGATCGACGGGATCGCCGTCGAGGGCCGGATCGCTCTGGGGCACCCGAAGACCCGCGAGGCAATGCGGGCCGGGCTGGCGATGTACTTCGAGACGCTCGACGACCGCGCGCTGATGGATGTCGCGCGCACGATCGTCGCCGAGCTCCGTCTCGACCACTTCTTCAACATCCAGCTCGTCGGCGAGTGCGTGATCGAGATCAACCCGCGGATCTCGACGATCGTCTACCAGGAGGACCTGAACCTGCCGTACCTTGGCGTGAAACGCGCGCTCGGCGAGATCTCGGAGGAGGAGCTCGGTGCGCTGGCCGCGCGAGTCAGGCCAACCCGCCGAGCCCTGCGCTACTTCGACCAGGTCGAGTGGGACATTCCCGGGGGAACCAATGGTTCCCCCGGGTAACCCCCTCCTCGTGCTCGCCGGGCAAGCCCGGCATCGCGAAATCGGGTAAGCGCGATGCCTCCTCTTCGCGTCACCCACTGCCCGGTCAACACCGCCGGCGTGCCGTGGCAGAACGCGCTCGCGCTCCGGCGCAAGGGCGTCGACGCCAGGCTCGTCGTCTTCGAGCGCTACGCGCTCCACCCGGAAGCGGACGAGTCGCTCGACCGGCACGGCGGCTTCCTCCACCAGCAGCTGACCCAGTGGCGCGCGTTCGCCCGGCTGCTGCGCCGGACCGACGTCTTCCACTTCTACTTCGGGCTCACGTTCGTGCCGAAATCCCTGCAATTCCCGCTCTTGCGGGCCGCCCGCAAGCGCTGCGTGATGCACTTCCTCGGCTCGGACATCCGCGGCAAGCCACCCGCCGAACTGGCCTGGGCGCGGAAGGCGGGCGCACGGATCGTGGGCTCCTACGATGCGATCCGCTGGGTGCCGGACGCCGAGGTCGTCCCGCCCGGCATCGACCTGCGCGACTACGACCCGCAGCCGCCGACGGACCGCGAGCGCCCAATCGTCGTTCACGCCCCGTCGAGCCGCCGGCGCAAGGGCACCCAGCACGTGATTGCCGCCTGCGCCGAGCTCCCGGTCGACCTCCGGATCGTCGAGGGACTCCACCACGACGAGGCGCGCAAGCTCTACGAGGAGGCGGACATCGTGGTCGACCAGCTGAACGCCGGTTGGTACGGCCTGTTCGCGATCGAGGCGATGGCGCTCGGCAAGCCCGTCGTCACGTTCCTCCACGAGGAGGCGATCGCGCGCACCGAGGACGCGTTCGGCACGACCGTTCCGATCGTCTCCGCCACCGCCGAGACGTTGACCGCCCACCTCCGGCCGCTCGTCGAGGACGGCGACTACCGCCGTCGCGTGAGCGTGGCGAGCCGCGAGTACGTCGAGCGCGTCCACGACGCCGACCAGGTCGCCGACCGCCTACTCGACATCTACGCTCGCCTCTAGTGCTGGCAGCGCAGGTCACGCGGCTCGGCAAGCACACGGCCGTGTACGGGCTCGGCGGGCTCGTCTCGCGGATCCTCGCCGTCCTCCTCCTGCCGCTCTACACGCACTACCTCG
Organism: Actinomycetota bacterium; assembly: GCA_046723985.1. Classification (GTDB taxonomy): domain Bacteria; phylum Actinomycetota; class Thermoleophilia; order Gaiellales; family Gaiellaceae; genus DATBLE01. The sequence goes on from JBKOVQ010000225.1 coordinate 2,403, forward strand.
GCCCGCGGGGCTTCGGGAAGATCGAGACGATCGTCGCGCTGACGACGGTGCTCGTGATCGTGCTGCGGATGGGCATCTCGAGCGCCTTCTTCCGCTTCTACTTCGACACGAAGGACGAGGCACACCGGACGCTCGTCGTCCGCACCTCGTTCTGGTTCACGATGACGATGGCGACCGCCGGCCTGATCGTCGGCTGGATCCTCGCCACGCCGATCGCCCACGCGCTGGCGCTCGGCGACGACCCCTGGCTCGTCCGGGCCGCGTTCGTCGGCCTCTGGGCGCAGATGAACTACGAGCAGCTGACCTCGCTCTTCCGCGTCGAGGAGCGCTCCACCCAGTTCGTGCTCGCCAGCGTCGCGAACGTCCTGATCACGGTCGGGATGACCGTGCTGCTCGTGGTCGGGCTGCACAAGGGCGCCACCGGCGCCGTCGTCGGCAACTTCATCGGAACGCTCTGCGTCTACGTCGTCCTGCTCGCCTACCGGCGCTACCAGCTCGGGCTCGAGTTCTCGCGCTCGCTGCTGCGCGAGATGAACCGCTTCGGAATGCCGCTCGTCCCCTCCGCGCTGGCGCTCTGGGCGATCAACTTCATCGACCGGATCTTCATCGCGCAGTACAAGGGCCAGGCCGAGGTCGGCGTGTACTCGGTCGCGGTGCGGATCTCGTCTGCGGTCGTGTTCCTGATGATCGCGTTCCGGCTGGCGTGGCCGGCGTTCGCGTATTCGATCGAGGACGACCGCGAGGCGAAGCGGACGTATTCGTACGTGCTCACGTACCTGCTCTTCCTCTGCTGCTGGATCTCGATCGCCCTCGGCGTGCTGGCGCCGTGGCTCGTCCACCTGCTCGCCCGCGGGCCCGGGTTCGGGAGAGCCGCAGACGCGGTCGCGCTCCTCTCGTTCGCCGCCACGGCCTACGCCGGCTACACCGTGGTCGCGATCGGGATCGGCCGCGCGCGGCAG
>JBKOVQ010000087.1:0-5375 GCA_046723985.1 Actinomycetota bacterium
GTCACGTTCCCGCCCATGCCCGATCCTCCGCCTGGGTACATCACGCGCATTCGTGTCCAGCGCGTCACGGGACAGGGGCCCTGGACCGCAGGCGGCTGATCGGCAGCCAAGCTGCAGACGGCTCCTCCAGTAAGAAGAACACCGAGCCGGTGGCGCCTTCGTCCACCACTCCCACGAGCTTTTCGCCTGGCCTTGCGGCTTCACGTACGACTCACAGGAGGGGCTTCAACCTAGAAGCGCTCCGTGCTCGGTGCGGCTCCAACCTATGCCGTTGCCGCGGTTGCGGCAAGGGTGCACACCGAACAATTCGCGGAAAGAGCGGACGAATTCTTTGCTGCCGTTCCGTGTCCGGTCCGCGGCAGCTGCTTCACGGTTGCCGGTGCCCAGTCGGCTTCGCCGAAGCGGTACGGTCCGTGGCTGTGCGGGTTCTTGTCGTAGGCGCGGCGGGCATGCTCGGTCGCAAGCTCGTGCGGCGCTTGGCGCGTGGCGGCATGCTCGCTGGCGAGGGCATCTCGCACGTCGTGCTGGCCGATCTCGTCGAGCCCGCAGCACCGGCCGCCCCGACCTTCGAGGTTGAGGACGCCATTGCCGATCTCGCCGAGCCCGGCGTCGCCCGCGACCTGCTTTCCGAGCTGCCCGAGGTCGTCTTCCACCTGGCTGCCGTCGTCTCCGGCGAGGCAGAGACGGATTTTGAGAAGGGCTACCGCACCAACCTGGACGGAATGCGGCTGCTGCTTGACGCCGTCCGTGCCGCCGGCACGGGGTACCGGCCCAGGCTGGTCTTCACCTCGTCGATCGCGGTCTTTGGCCCCCCGTACCCGGAGGCGATCGGCGATGACCACGGCGCGACACCGTTGACGAGCTACGGCGCGCAGAAGGCGATCGCCGAGCTGCTGCTGTCGGACTACACCAGGCGCGGGTTCGTGGACGGTGTCGGGATTCGGCTGCCCACGATCTGCGTTCGCCCGGATGAGCCGAATCTGGCGGCATCCTCGTTCTACTCGAGCATCATCCGTGAGCCGCTGAACGGCCGTGAAGCCGTCCTACCGGTACCCGACGACATCCGGCACTGGTTCGCCTCGCCGCGCGCGGCGGTGGAGTTCCTCGTCCGGGCGGCGGAAATCGACGGCGACGCGCTGGGCGACCGCCGCTGCATCACGATGCCCGGCGTCTCGGCAACCGTCGCCGACCAGATCGACGCGCTCCGCCACGTCGGCGGCGAGGACGCCGTCAAGCTCATCCGGCGGGAACCGGACGAGCGGATACTGCGGATCGTGCGCACCTGGCCTGGCCGTTTCGCCGCGGATCGCGCTCATGCGCTCGGGTTCCGAGCGGAGGCGAGCTTCGACGAGATCGTCCGGGTCTACGTCGAGGACGAGCTCGGCGGCCGGATCGGAGCGGTCCGGACGTGACCAGGGTCGCCGTCGTCACGGGCGCCGGCAGCGGCATCGGCCGCGCGTCGGCGATCGCACTGGCCCAGGCAGGCTTCGCTGTCGTTCTCGCGGGTCGCCGCCGCGAGCCTCTGGAATTGGCGGTGGCCGCAGCAGGCCCGTCCTCGGTCGCGATCACGTGCGACGTCCGCGACCCCGCGTCGATCTCCGCGCTCTTCACCGAAGTCGACGATCGTTTCGGCCGACTCGACCTGCTCTTCAACAACGCCGGCGTCGGCACCCCGGCCATCCCATTCGAAGACCTCGACCTCGCCGTCTGGGTTTCCGTGATCGAGACCAACCTCACAGGGGCATTCCTCTGCACCCAGCATGCCTTCCGGCTGATGAAGCGCCAGACTCCGCGGGGCGGGCGGATCATCAACAACGGCTCGATTTCCGCCAGCGTGCCCCGCCCGCTGTCGGCCGCCTACACGGCGACGAAGCACGCGATCACTGGGTTGACGCGCTCGACGTCCCTCGACGGCCGGCCCTTCGACATCGCCTGCGGGCAGATCGACATCGGAAACGCCGCCACCGATCTCACCGAGCGGTTCCGCACTGAGGGAGCGCTGCAACCGGACGGCACCACCCAGCTCGAACCGACGATCGACGTCGACCATGTCGCTCGGGCGATCGTCTATATGGCGACGCTTCCGCTCGACGCCAACGTCCAGTTCATGACGTTGGCGGCGACGAAGATGCCGTTCATCGGCCGCGGCTGAGGAGCAACTTCGGCCATCCTTCACCCTCTCGTCGGTAGCAATCCGGGGCCGAGTCGCCCCGAATAGCCGGCCCGTCGCAGCCATCTCATGCAATATCCACCCACGACCGTTGTTCACAAGAGACGCAGGCCCGAGACGTTCCCGCCTCGCGTCGTCCTCGAAATTCACATCTGCAAGTGTTAGGGCTCCCCAGCGAGATTGACGCCTGCCTGTTCGATCTCGATGGTGTGCTCACGCAGACGGCGAAGGTGCACGCCGAGGCGTGGAAGGAGATGTTCAACGCCTTCCTACACGCCCGGTCCGCGCAGACGGGTGAGCCGTTCGTTCCTTTCGATCCAGTCGAGGATTACGACCAGTTTGTCGACGGCAAGCTGCGGTACGACGGCGTTCGCTCGTTCCTGGCCTCACGGGGGATCGTGCTACCCGCGGGTGACCCGAGCGACCCACCGAGCACGGAGACGGTCACCGGCCTGGGCAACCGCAAGAACGAGGTGTTCCTCTCGTTGATCGACCGGCACGGGGTCGAGGCCTACGATGGATCGGTGCGCTACGTCGAAGCGGTGCAAGACGCCGGACTGCACAGGGCCGTCGTCTCGGCAAGCACCAATTGCCAGGAGGTGTTGGCCGCCGCGGGCATCGAGGATCTGTTCGAGGTCCGCATCGACGGCCTCGTTGCCCGGCGCGAGCATCTGAAGGGCAAGCCCGCGCCGGACACGTTCCTCGCCGCTGCTCGAGCGCTGGAGGTACAGCCGTCCCAGGCAGCGGTGTTCGAGGACGCCCTGGCGGGGGTGGAGGCGGGGCGAGCGGGTCGGTTCGGCGTCGTCGTCGGCGTTGATCGAACCGGGCAGGCGGGGGCGCTCCGCGAGCGCGGCGCCGACCTCGTCGTTTCCGATCTCGCTGAGCTCCTCGAGCGTCGATGATCACCCACCCCGCATTCACGGTCGAACCGTGGGCGGTGCGCGAGAGGCACCTCGATCTCGAGGTGCTTGCGCAGACCGAGTCGGTGTTCGCCCTCGCCAACGGGCACATCGGGCTGCGCGCGAACCTGGACGAAGGCGAACCGTACGGGTTGCCGGGCAGCTATCTCAACTCCTTCTACGAGCTTCGACCGCTGCCCTACGCGGAAGCCGGGTACGGCTACCCCGAATCCGGCCAGACGATCGTGAACGTCACCAACGGCAAGATCATCCGGCTGCTCGTCGACGACGAGCCGCTCGACGTCCGCTATGGCCGCCTGCTGGCTCATGAGCGGGTCCTCGACCTCCGCGCAGGAGTTCTCGAGCGGCTTGCTGAGTGGGAATCGCCGGCCGGCGCTGCCGTGCGAATCCGATCGACTCGGCTCGTCTCGTTTGCCCACCGCTCGGCGGCAGCGATCCTGTACGAGGTAGAGCCGATCGGTCAGCCGATCCGCGTCGTCGTCCAGTCGGAACTCGTGGCCAACGAGCCAGGCCCACCGGGTGCCGCCGATCCCCGGGCCGCCGCCGCCATGGAGGCGCCGCTTGTTTCCGAGAGCTTCTTCGACCGCAACACGCGTGTGGTCCTGGTTCACTCCACGCGGCGCAGCAATCTCCGCCTGGCGGCGGGCATGGATCACGTCGTCGACGGGCCGGACGACACGCAGACGGCGGCGGAAAGCGGACCGGACATCGGTCGATTCACCGTCGCGACGGATCTCGCCGAAGGGACCCGGCTCCGAATGATCAAGTTTCTCGCCTACGGCTGGTCGAGCCGGCGCTCGGAGCCCGCGCTCCGTGATGAGGTGGTCGCTGCGCTCGCCGCCGCCCGCCACGCTGGCTGGGACGGCCTGCTCGACGATCAGCGCGCTTACCTCGACGAATTCTGGGAGTGCGCCGACGTGGAATTGGACGGCGACCTGGAGCTGCAGCAGGCCGTTCGGTTCGCGCTCTTCCACACGCTGCAGGCGGGCGCCCGCGCGGAGCAGCGCGCGATCGCCGCCAAAGGCCTAACCGGCCCCGGCTATGACGGCCATACGTTCTGGGACACGGAGCGCTTCGTCCTCCCGGTCCTCACGTACACGGCGCCTCGGACGGCCGGTGATGCGCTGCGCTGGCGCCATGCGACGCTCGATCTTGCACGGGAGCGTGCTGCCCAGCTCGGTCTGGCGGGTGCGGCATTTCCGTGGCGGACGATCCGGGGCCAGGAATGCTCGGGCTACTGGCCTGCCGGCACTGCCGCTTTCCATATTGCTGCGGACATCGCGGACGCGGTCGCGCGTTATCTATATGCCACGGACGACGATGACTTCGAGCGCGACGTCGGCCTCGAGCTTCTCGTCGAAACAGCCCGGCTCTGGCGTTCACTCGGACACCACGACGCCGCGGGCCGCTTCCGCATCGACGGCGTCACCGGGCCCGATGAGTACAGCGCGATCGCCGACAACAACGTCTACACCAACCTGCTCGCGCAACGGAACCTGCGCGCCGCCGCTGACGAGGTCGTCCGTCACCCCCGCCACGCGGCCGCACTCGGCGCCGACCTCGAGGAAGCAGCAGCGTGGCGGGACGCAGCAGAGGACATGGTCGTTCCCTGGGACGAGGGCCTCGGCGTCCATCCCCAGTCCGAGGGCTTCACCAACCACCAGCGCTGGAACTTCGAGCATACGGCCGCGGAGCAGTACCCGCTGCTCCTCCACTTCCCCTACTTCGACCTCTACCGCAAGCAGGTCGTCAAGCAAGCCGACCTCGTCCTCGCCTTGCACTGGCGCGGCGATGCCTTTACCGACGAGGAGAAAGCGCGGGACTTCGCCTACTACGAGGCAATCACGGTCCGCGATTCCTCCCTGTCGGCCTGCACGCAGGCCGTGATCGCCGCCGAGGTCGGCCACCTGGAACTCGCGTACGACTACTTCGGCGAAGCCGCACTCATGGACCTGCACGACCTCGAGCACAACACACGAGACGGCGTCCATATCGCCGCGCTCGCGGGAGCCTGGATCGCGGCCGTCGGCGGATTCGGGGGCATGCGCGACCACGACGGCCAACTCACCTTTGCCCCCCGGCTTCCATCCCGCCTCGAGCGCCTCGCCTTCAGACTTCGCTTTCGCGGACGACTCCTGAAGGTCGACCTGAACAAGACGCACGCTGTCTATTCGCTGCTCGACGGGATCCCGCTCGAGATCGAGCACCACGGGGAGAAGATCAGCATCTCGAGGGACGAACCGGTGCAGCGTGCGATCCCTCCCGCTGCCGGGCGCCCGACCCCC
>JBKOVQ010000107.1:0-8418 GCA_046723985.1 Actinomycetota bacterium
CGCGCCGGCCGGAGCCGGCTTTACCTGCCGACGATGCGGCCGCCCAGCGTGCCCCGGAGGGTGCTGCCGTTGAGCCCCAGGATCCCGTCCGCCGCGGAACGCCCGCCGACGGTGAGCGTCCCCTGGAAGCCGAACGGAGGAGTGGTGCTCCTGAGCCGGACCTTGCCGCTGAGCGTCACGCCGGGCGCGATCGAGTAGCGGGTCAGTGTGAACTCGCGCTGCGCAGCCGAGAGCTTCCCTCCGTAGAGCCCAGGCACCACCCGAGAGCTCGAGCCGAGCCAGGAGGCCTCCGCCTCCGCGAGCGTCTTGGCCGCGATCGAGTAGGTGGCCTGTGCGCTAAAGGGCGTCTTGCGTACGGTCGGAGCGGGAAGCGCCGGGATCGGCCGCAGGAGCGGGGCGGGGCGGGCGCACTGTGAGGCGGGGGTGCCGCCCGTCATCCAGAGGCGCACGGCCTGGAGCGCGCAGAGGGAGAAGTCGGCGTCCACCGGATCGTGGCCGACGCCCGGGACGGCCACGAGCTGCCCGTGCGGGAAGCGCGAGACGACCGCGGCGGCGCTGTCCGTGGGGGTGCGCATGTCGAAACCGCCGCTGACCGCGAGCATGGGGACATCCGGCAGCGGACCGGTCTCGAGCGCGGCTCCGCCGGACGGGCTCGGCCAGCCGACGCAGAAGTCGGCGTTGCCGGACCGGTAGGCCCAGCTGCCGAACGGGCCGAACGTGCCCGGCGGCAGCGCGGCGACGGCGGCGTTGAGGATCGCTTGGCGGTCGGCGACGGGCGTCTCGGGAGACCACGGGAACGGGCCGTCGCGGCAAACAGTCGCGGCGTACAGGCCGAAGCTGAGGTCGATCGAGGGTGTGATCGAAGACTGGTCGCGCAGGTACACGAGGCGCAGCAGCGGCTGGAAGTTCCCGAGCCGAGCCGCGTGGACGACCGCCGGCAGCTCTGCGGCGAGACCGGGGTTGAGGTCGGCGTCGAGCAGAGTGCTCAGCAGGGCGATGCCGTCGACGCGCTTGGTGACCGTCTTCCCGTTCGCCAGGAGCACCTTGCCGGACTTGGGCTTGGCGGCGAGCGCGTTCGCGACCGCGACCACATCGCCCGCGTAGTCGTTCGTGGCCGCGCGGCAGCCGCCGTCGGAGCAGAACGCCCTCAGCGTCGCCGGGATGTCCCGCAGGACGTTCGCCCCGTACGGATCGGGAAGCTCCGGCGGTAGCACCGAGACGAGTGCAAGGCGATCGACGTGGCTGGGGTGGGCGAGGGCGTAGGCCATGGCCAGCTTCGTCCCGTAGGAGACGCCGTAGAGCGCGATCTTGTCGAGGCCGAGCGCCTGGCGGACCGCCTCGAGGTCCTCGGCGTGCTCGTGCGTGCTGTAGAACGCCCCCGCCGGACCGATCGATGCGCCGCACGCGGCGGCTGCGGTCTGCTGCTGGTCGGCAGTGATCGCGGTCTGCGCGCCCGCGCAGTCGATCAGGCCCGAATCGCCGGTTCCGCGGTCGTCGTAGGCGACGAGCGTGTAGCCGGGGAAGAGGAAGCGGAAAAGGCTCACGGACTGATCGTTGTCGAGCCCGAACGCATGCGCAGAGCCCTGCCCCGGCCCACCGGCGATCAGGAAGACGGCGCCTCTCGGAGTCCCGAGCGCGGGCACGACCTCGACGTGCAGGGGGATCGTCCCCGGCACCCGGCCGGTGCGGTCGAGTGGGACGACGACGGTGGTGCAGAGGAGGCCGGGGCTCGTGCTGCACTGGGACCTGTGCGAACCCCTCGAGGGAATGCCGGGCGCACGCCCGAGCGGGAACGGCAGCGGGAGCGCGGTAGGCCGCACGCTCGGCTGCGCCTCGCCGGCACCCGAGCCGGGCGCAGCCAGCAGCGCGACTGCCGAGAGCAGGATCGCAGCGGCCAGCCACCGCAGGACGCGTGTGCTACTTCCGGTCACCTCTCCCCTTGCCAAGGGGGCGAATGGTAGCTAGCCGCCGAGCTTCTTCGCCGCCCGCTTCTCCTGACGCTTCTCCTTCAGGGACCGCTGTGCGGGCTTCTTCGCCAGCTTTTTCTGCTTGTCCGCTCCCTTCATGGCGCCAGCCTACGCCCTCGGCCGGCGCTTGTCACCGGGCGCGCAGGACGACCAGTGCGACGGCGAGCGCCACCATTCCCAGCGCGAACGCCCTCAGCGCCGCCTCGTGGCCGGCAATCAGCGTCTCGCGGGTGATCGGCTCGCGGCTACCGTCGTCGAGCTCGACCGAGCCGGAGACGGAGGCGACCTCCCGCCGCAGGCGCCGCACTGGATTCGACAGCCGCCGCTGCGCGTAGCTCGTCAGCGCGGCGAAGGCCGCGGCCAGTACTGCTTCGATCCGGATCCGGCCCGCACAGGCGAAGTACGTGGTCAGTAGCGGGAACGCACCCCAGTCGAGCGCGAACCAGACGTCCGAGTGGAAGCGTCCACCGAACAGCTCGAGGTTGTAGGCGCAGACGACGAACGCGCCGGCGGCGACGAAGACGAGGAGCCAGAGGTCGACGAACACGGCACCGGCGATCCCGATCGCGACCGCGGCGGCGATCGAGACAAAGGCCAGCACGGCGAGGACGGTGGAGGGGATCCGGGTGGAGAGCGGCCGCCCGTGCAGCTCGTCGAGCCCGTGCGCACCGACGCCGACTGCGAGGAAGAACGCCGCCAGCGCAGCGCCGAGGCGCCCGGGGTACCAGTGCGGTGCGAGCGCCGCGCCGATTACCACATAGCTGAGGTGCCAGGCCGTGTACGGCGGGTGCAGCAGGGTGACGTAATCCCGCCAGCTGCCGGGTGAGAGCGCGTAGAACGCAGGGCGGGCTTCGACGCTCATTGCCGTCGTCCCCATATCACGATGCCGCCGCCCAGGCTGAGGCGGCGAAAGGAGACGTCCTCGATCCCGGCCGCGCGCCACAGGCCGAGCAGCCGGTCGAGTGGGAGGCCTTTCCAGAGCTGCTCGATGCTCGGTCCGAGAAAGTCGCCGACCGCCCGCCAGCCCGGCGAGATCAGCCGGCCGGCCACCGGAAGCCCGATGCCGACGTAGAGGCGCCAGAGCGCCCGCGCGACCGCGTTCGGGGGCACGCCGAACTCGAGCCCGGCAATGGTGCCTCCGGGTCGGACGACGCGGGCCAGCTCTCCGAGCGTCGCGCCGGGATCGTCGACGTAGCGCATCAGGTATGTGAAGGTGAGCGCGTCGAAGGACCCGTCCGGAAAGGGGAGGTGCTCGGCGTCGCCCTCGACGAGCTCCACCCCCGCCGGCAGGCGCCGCCGGGCCTCGGCGAGCATCTCCGGGCTCTGGTCGAGGCCGACCATCGTGCAGCCGGTCCGCCCGATCAGTTCGGCGGCGACCGCGCCGGTCCCGGTGGCGACGTCCAGGACGGTGTCGTCCGCGCCGACCCGCACTCGAGAGACGAGGAATCGGCGCCACCGCGGATCCTGGCCGAAGGAGAGGAGCGCGGCGTACCGGTCGTAGGTCGGCCCGAGCGGCGCGAACAACGCCTGGGCGTGCTGCCTTCGGGGCGAGACCGCCGCCATTCGCTACGAGTGTATGCGTCCAGAGACCGAGACCCGGCCGAACGTGCGGTTCGGCACGTTGTCCGTCCGGGCCGGGGCCTACGGTAGTCGGCGTGCCGCAGTGGATCATCCTGATGATGCTGGCGATCGTCGCCTGGCTCGTCGTCTCCATCGGAGGCGGGCTGCTCGTCGGACGCCTGCTCAGGGTCGCGTCGCGTCGGCGGGGCGTCGCGTAGCCGGGCCGAGGGTCAGGGCAGCCGGGGCGCGACGAGCGCCGAGAACCCGCCGGCGACGACGAGCAGGATCGCCGCGAGCGCGACGAACTCGTTCGTCGCCTCCCGCTTCGAGTGCACCCGCGCGACGACCGAGCCGAGGTGCGAGTAGGCCGACGAGACCGCCTTCGCGGATCGGGCGTCAAAGAACTTCCCGCCGGTCATCTGCGCAATCTGGCGCAGCGTTGCGGGGTCGGGCGGCACGGGGATCCGGGCAGGGCCGCTGCCGGGCGTGAAGGGGGTGCCGAAGCCGCCGGGCGGCCGGTCGAGCGTCCCGTTCGGCGTCCCGAGCGCGATCGTGTAGACCGGGATGCCCGCCGCCTTCGCGCGCTCAGCGCCCTCGAGCGGCTGGAGCAGGCCGCGCGTCTGGTGCCCGTCGGAGAGGAACAGGATCGAGACCGGGGACTTCGCGGTCGCGACCGGAACGTACGCGATCGTCTGCGTGCCGTTCGGGTTCGGCGGCTTGACCAGCTCGACGGCGGCTGCGAGAGCGTCGCCGATCGCCGTCCCGCCGTAGCCGGAGAAGTAGCCGAGGCTGTCCAGGCCGGAGCGGACGAGGTCGAGATCGGCGGTCGGCGGGGCGGCGACCTGCGGATCGCCCGCGAACGCGATCAGCCCGACCTTCACGTTGTGCGGCACCTTCTTCAGGAACGTGCGGGCGGCATTCTGGGCCGCGACCAGCCGCGACGGCTTGATGTCGGTCGCTCGCATCGATCCCGAGACGTCGATCACGAGGACGACGGTCGCCTGGTCGGAGGCGACGAGCGTCGTCCGGTGTGGACGGGCGAGGGCGACGCACAGGGAGGCCAGGGCGAGCAGGGCGAGCAAGGGCGGGATGTAGCGGCGAAGCGACCGTCCGCCGACGACGCTGGCCAGCACGTCCACGTTCGTGAAGGTCATCGCGTACTTCGCGCGTCGCCGCTCGAGCCAGAGGTAGACGGCGACCGCAATCGGCAGCACCAGCAGCGTCAGCAGCAGCAGGGGATGACCGAAGCTCATCTGCCGCCCTCCGCACAGATGGCGCCGAGCTGGACGATGCCTTGACCGCGGCCGGCCCTGGCGAGGACGCTGACCGAGCTCTTGCGCACCGAGGTCTTCGTGTACAGGCTCGCGATCAGCCCGGCGTCCGGCGGCAGCGCTGTCGCGAACCCGCGGGCGGAGTACCAGCCGACCATCCGCTCGTCTGCTCGGCAGGCGGCGACCAGCGACGACTCACCCCGAACGCGCCCGGTGACGACCCGGCGGATTGTCGGGTGGCCGGGCGGCGTCACCGCCCGAAGCCCAGTCGGCGTGCGCGTCCCGCCGCCTGCGGCCGGGATGCAGCCGATGTGCGGCCGGAACGTCGGCGCCTGCGGTCGATCGCCCACGTACGAGGCGACGAACACCACCGAGCGCGAGGTCGTCACGCCCGGAGACACCGGCGATCCGGACGAGCCGATGAAAGAGACGTCGATCGAGGGGTCGGTGAGCTCCGCGTCCAGTCCGCCGACGAGGAAGCGGCGCGGGCAGGTGAGCTGGTACTGCACCTGCTGGCGCGGGACTGCCCCGGCGGTCGGAACCACGACCCACGGGCCTGCGACCTTGACGCACGGATTGAGCCCGCGGCACTCGTTGGTCGCACCCGCCGTGGGAACGACCGCCAGCGCGGCCAGCCCGGCGAGGAGGCCGGCGGCTGCGAGCGCGCCCTTCACGCCACCCTCCGGAACCAGAACGCGGACAGGCAGGCCCCGATCAGCAGCAGCAGCGCGGCGCCGCCGGCAAAGAGGTCGGTGATCTCCCGGGACTGACGCTTGTGCCCGAGCCGGGAGCCGAGGTTCTCGTACACCTCGTGGAGCTGCTCGTTGGTGGCGGCCCGGAAGAACAGGCCGCCCGTCGTGTTGGCGATCAGCTGGAGTGTCGCTGGGCTGGGCGGGACGCGGATGATCTCCCGATACCCACCCGGGAGGTCATGCTGAACCACTCCGTTTGGCGTTCCGACCAGGACCGTGTAGATGGGAACGCGCATCGCCCGGACCCGCTGCGCGGCGACGCGCGGGGCGGTCTTGCCGCCGTCGCGCGCGCCGTCGGAGATGAGGAGCACCGTCGTCGGCGGGGTGGAGCCGTCGCTTGCCCGCTGCTTGAGCCCGAGGCGGGCGGAGAGGAGGATCGCGTCGCCGATCGCGGTGCCCTCGGTCGGATGCAGCGCCCCGATCGCAGAGCGGACGAGCGTCCGATCGGTCGTCGGTGCCAGCGCGAGCTGCGCCCGCGACGAGAACGAGACGATGCCGATCCGGAACTTCTTCGGGACGATGTCGACGAGCCGGTTCGCGGCGTTCTGCGCAGCGGCCAGACGGCTCGGGTTCACGTCGGTCGCGCCCATCGACCGCGAGGTGTCGATCGCCAGCATCACGGTCGCCTCCTCGCGCGGGACGGTGACCGTGGCGTGCGGCCTTGCGACCCCGACGATCAGCGCCGCGAGCGCGGCGAACAGGATCGCGACCGGGACGTAGCGGCGGCGGCCGGGGAAGCGGTCGACGAGGTTCGGGATCAACCCCGGCGACGCCCAGCGCTCGGAGTACGTCCGGCGGCGGCGCAGGTGGAGGACGTAGAGCGCGACCAGGGCCGGGATCGCGAGCAGCCAGAGCAGCGACCAGGGGGACGAGAAGGTCATCTCGACCTCCGCAGGAAGGCGACCAGCGGGCGGAGCCAGTCGCCGGACGTGCTCAGCACGATGTGGCGTGCGCCCACCGACGCGAGCTCGGAGGTGACGTCGCGCCGCTCCGCCTCGGCGGCGGCGGCGAAGCGGGCGCGCAGCTTGGCGCTGCGCGTGTCGACCCGGAGCTGCCGGCCGGTCTCCGGGTCGACGAGCCACAGCTCGCCGGCGTTGGGCAGTTCCTGCTCGCGCGGGTCGCGGATCTCGACGGAGACCACCTCGTGCCGACCGGCGAGCTGGAGCAGCGGTTTGCGCCAGTCGCGCGGGCCGCGGAAGTCGGACACGACGACGACGAGAGAGCGCTGCCGGGCGAGCGAGTCGGCGCGGCGCAGGGCGGAGCCGAGCGAGGTGGCGCCGATCCGCCCCTGCGGCGGTTCCGGCTCGTCGCGGAGGGCGGAGAGGAGACCGACGAGCCCGAGCCGTCCCTGGCGGACAGGCAGCGTTCGCGGTTCCTGGTCGCCGAACGTCAGCGTCCCCAGCCGGTTGCCGCGACGGGTGGCGACATGGCCGATTGCGATCGCCACGCCCTCGGCGACGTCCGCCTTCCGCCGGTCGGCGGTGCCGAAACGCATGGACGGCGAGGTGTCGAGCACGAGCCAGGTGACGAGTACCCGCTCGGCCAGCTGGACACGCACGTGGGGCTCGCCCGTCCGCGCGGTCACGTTCCAGTCGATCCGGCGCACGTCGTCGCCCGGCACGTACGGCCGGATAAGTGCGAGCTCCGTGCCCTCGCCGAGGAGCGAGGAGCGGTAGTCGCCCGCGAGCAGCCCTTCCATCCGGCGTCCGATCGTGACGTCGAGCGCACGCAGGAGCCGGTCCGGGATCGGGCCGGGGCCGGGCCGCGCGGGCGACGGTGCGGTGGCGCTCGGCGTCACGCCGTGCTCGTCTCCGCCAGGTCGAGTTGCGGTACGGGAACCGCGGCGAGGACTCGCTGGAGGATCGTGTCCGGAGTCACCTCCTCTGCCAGCGCCTGGTACGAGAGGACGAGCCGGTGGCGCAGCGCGTCGAGCGCGAGCGAGTGGACGTCGTCGAGCACGACGTAGTCGCGGCCGCGGAGCAGGGCCAGCGCGCGCGACGACTGGACGATGCTGATCGGCCCGCGAGGGCTCGCGCCGTACGCGACGTACTGTGCGAGGTCGTCCAGGCCGTGCGCGGACGGGTTGCGGGTGGCGTCGGCGAGCGTGACGGAATAGCTGATCAGCGCGGGGTCGACGTAGATCTCGAACACCTCTCGCTGGAGGTCGCGCAGGTCGTCGAGGGTGAGGGTCTCACGCAGCTCCGGCGGCGCCTCGAGCTGGCGCTGGACGATCGTCAGCTCCTCGTCGTGTGACGGGTAATCGATCAGGATCTTCAGCATGAACCGGTCGACCTGGGCCTCGGGAAGCGGGTAGGTCCCCTCCGATTCGATTGGGTTCTGGGTCGCCATCACCAGGAAGGGGTCCGGCACCGGGTGCGTCTCGTGTCCGATCGTCACTTGGCGCTCCTGCATGACCTCGAGCAGCGCCGATTGCACCTTCGCCGGCGCCCGGTTGATCTCGTCCGCCAGGAGGAAGTTGCAGAAGACGGGGCCGAGCTCGGTGTCGAACGTCCCTTCTCCGGCCCGATAGACGCGCGTGCCGACGAGGTCGGACGGGACGAGGTCAGGGGTGAACTGGACGCGCGAGAACGTGCCGCCGAGGACGGCGGCCGTCGTCTTGATCGTCAGCGTCTTTGCCAGTCCGGGCACACCCTCGATCAGCAGGTGCCCCTGGGCGAGCAGGCAGACAAGGACTCGTTCGAGCATCGCGTCCTGTCCGGCGATCACCCGCCGGATTTCGAAGAGCGCGCGCTCGAGGCTGTCTCTCGCCTCGGCGGGGTCGGCGGTCGGACGGTCGTCGGCGGGCGCGGTCACAAGTGCCTCCTTCGTTCCACGGTCTGGGCGAGTTCGAACCTAAACAGGTGTACC
>JBKOVQ010000155.1:0-7524 GCA_046723985.1 Actinomycetota bacterium
GCTGTACGTCGTGGAGCAGAAGGGCGTGATCAGGGTGATCGTGAACGGCAGGCTCCGGACGGAGCCGTTCCTCGACATCCAGAGCCTCGTCAGGAGCGGCGGCGAGCAGGGACTGCTCTCGGTGGTCTTCCACCCGCGCTACGCCCAGAACCACCTCTTCTACGTCGACTACACGGACACGAACGGGGACACGCGGGTGGTCGAGTACCGCTCCGACGGAACCCGCGCGATCCCCTCGTCGGCACGCCAGCTCTTCTTCGAGAAGCAGCCCTTCTCGAATCACAACGGCGGCCAGCTCGCATTCGGGCCGGACGGCCTGCTCTACATCGGGATGGGCGACGGCGGATCTGGCGGCGATCCGAACAACAACGGTCAGACGTTCGTCAACGAGTTGGCGAAGATCTGGAAGATGGACGTGAACGCGTCCGACCCCCAGCCGGTGCTCGCGGAGTATGGGCTTCGCAACCCGTGGCGGTTCTCGTTCGACCGGGCGAACGGCGACCTGTACATCGCCGACGTCGGACAGGGCATGTGGGAGGAGATCGACTACGTGCCCCGGGCCAAACTCGGCCAGATCCAGAACTTCGGCTGGGCGGTCTACGAGGGGCGTGCACCGTTCGACAGCAGCCGCGAGCTCGATCCGCGCGGCCCGTACCGGCCGCCGGTGCAGGTCTACTCCCACGCCCTCGGGTGCTCGGTGACGGGCGGCTTCGTCTACCGGGGCAAGGCGAGGCCGGACCTCCGCGGGCGCTACTACTACGGCGACTGGTGCTCGGGAACGGTGTGGAGCCTGAAGATGGTGAAGGGCCGGGTAACCAGCTTCCGTAAGGAGCGGTTCACGGTTCCCCAGCTGACCTCCTTCGGCGAGGACGCACGCGGCGGGCTGTACGCGGTCTCGCAGCGGGGCCTGATCTACCGCATAGCCGGGTAGCACCTCCAGGTGCGCCTGTGGCTGTGCCTACTCGGGCTTGCGGCCGTGGTCGCCGGGAGCGCGCTTGCCGCGTCGCCACGCCCCGGCTGGAGCCGGTTCGGCTACGACGCCGCTCGGTCCGGCGACGGGCCACGCGTGACGGGGATCACGGCCGCGAACGTCCGGCGTCTCGTCCGGCACCAGGTGCGGCTCGACGGGACGGTGGACTCATCGCCGATCGCCGCTGGCGGACGAGTCGTCGTCACGACCAGCTACGGCAAGGCGATTGCGCTCGATCCACGTACCGGGCGGATCGGCTGGCGCTTCACGCCCCCCGGGTACTCGACCTGGGCGGGCACCTATCGGATCACGAACTCCTCGCCGGTCAGCGACGGACGCTTCGTCTGGACTGCGGCCCCTGACGGGCGCATCTACAAGCTCGCCCTGCAAACTGGCCGTCAGATCGCATCCGGCGGATGGCCCGTTGCGGTGACTCGGCTGCCGGAACGCGAGAAGCTCGGAACCGCGCTGAACCTCGACCACGGGCACGTCATCGTCACGACCGGCGGCTACATCGGGGATGCGCCGCCGTACCAGGGCCACCTCGTCGCGCTCGACGCCGGTTCCGGCCGGATTCTCGGCGTCTTCAACGCGCTCTGCAGCGAGCAGGCCGACCTCCAGCGTCCATCTGGCTGCCCGGAGTCAGGCGCCGCGATCTGGGCACGCTCCGGCGCCATCGTCGACCCGGTCACCGGGAACTTGCTGGCCGCCACCGGCGACGGCAAGTGGGACGGCAGGCGCTACTGGGGCGACAGCGTCCTGATGCTCTCGCCCGATGCGACGCGCCTGCTCCAGGCCTGGACGCCGAGGGATTTCGCCGCGCTGGACTCCGGCGACGTCGACCTGGGCAGCACCGCGCCGGCGATCCTGCCCGGCCGACTCGCGCTGCAGAGCGGCAAAGACGGGCTGATGCGCCTGCTCGACCTGCGTAAGCTGAACGGCCGCGGCGGTGCGGGGCCGGTGACCGGCGGCGAGGTGCAGACACTGCCGACGCCCGGCGGAGGCGGGCTGTTCTCAGCGCCCGCCGTGCTCGGGCGGCTCGTGTTCGTCGCCCAGGACGGGGCGACCGCCGGCTACCGGCTCGTCGGCCGCCGGCTGCGGAAGGTCTGGACCAACGGCAACTCGGGCACGAGCCCGGTCGTCGCCGGCGGACTCCTGTACGTCTACGACCCGGGCGGCCGGCTGAACGTGTACGTGCCCTCGAGCGGTCGGAGAGTCGCGAGCCTGCCGGCCGGTCCGGGCCACTGGTCGAGCCCGGTCGTCGCGGACGGCCGCGTGATCCTCCCCGAAGGAGACGCGAACGACCACGCGACGACCGGCGTGCTGAACATCTACCGCCTGCGCTAGGGCTACCCCGCGCGGCGCCGGCGCACCTGCGGGCCCTGCGAGCCGAGCGCGGCATAGGCGAGGGCGCTCAGCGACTCGTTCAGTGTCCGCAGCTCGTGGACGAGGGGCGCGAGGTTCTCGCCCGCATCGAGCCGCCGGTTGAGGCCGCGCACCTCGGCGGTGAGGCGGTCGAGGCGATCGAGGAGCGCGTCGAGCTGCCGGTCGCCCAGATCCTTTCTGTCCACACCACGATGATAGGCTCCCGATAGGCGCACGGTGAGGGAACCCGGTGCGAGTCCGGGACGGTCCCGCCGCTGTAAGGGGAGATGCCCTCCGCCGACAGAGCCACTGGGCCGCGAGGCCTGGGAAGGCGGCCGAGGGGAGCCCCGAGTCAGAAGACCTGCCGTGCTCCGTTCGACCCACCGAACCCCTCGCGGAAGGGAGGATTCGTGTCCAGGCTTCTCCTCGGAGTTCTCGCAGTACTCCTCGTGGTGCTCGTCGTCGCGTCCGGGTCCCCGGCGGCGACTACACCGCACCGGATCGTCTCGCTCTCGCCGACCGCCACCGAGACGCTGTTCGCGATCGGCGCCGGTCAGCAGGTGATCGCGGTCGACGGCGAGTCGGATTACCCGAAGCAGGCGCCGCATACGTCGCTCTCCGGCTTCACGCCCAACGTGGAGGCGATCGCCGGCTACAAGCCGGACCTGGTGGTCGCGGCCTACGACCCGAACGGCCTCGCGAAGACTCTTCGCCGCCTCGGGATCCGCGTCCTCGTGCAGGACGCGGCCAAGACGCTGGACGGCGCGTACGCGCAGATGCTCGCCCTCGGTCGGATCACCGGCCACGTCGCGAACGCCACCCGGCTGGTTGTGTCGATGAAGGCGCGGATCCGGACGCTGGTCGCGAAGGGTGCGCCACGCGCCCGCGGGCTGACCGTCTACCACGAGCTCGGCCCCGACCTCTACTCGGCCACGTCCTCGACGTTCATCGGCCGTGTCTACGCGCTGTTCGGGCTGAAGAACATCGCCGACGCCGCCGACGCCGGCGGCACCGGCTACCCGAAGCTGTCTCCGGAGTACGTCGTCTCGCAGAGCCCCGACATCGTCGTCCTCGCCGACATCCGTTGTTGCGCGCAGACGCTGCACACGGTTGCGGCCCGGCCGGGGTGGGGCCGCGTCGCCGCCGTCCACACGGGGACGATCGTGCGGATCGACGACTCGATCGCGTCCCGCTGGGGACCGCGGATCGTCGACTTCGTCCGCGCCGTCGCGGCCGCGCTCGTGCACCTGAAGAGATGACCCCGCGGCTCTGGATCCTTGCGGCGACGCTCTTCCTGATCGCCTCGCTGGTGATCGGGGCGCTCGTCGGGCCTGTCCACATCGGACTTGTCGACGCGCTCCAGTCGGCTGTCGCCAAGATCCCGTTCCTGCACGTGAGCTCGCCGCTCTCGCCGACCGACGAGGCGATTCTCTGGGACATCCGTGTGCCTCGGGTGGTGGTCGGCGCGCTCGTCGGCGCCATGCTCGCGACCGCAGGCGCCTCGTACCAGGGCGTGTTCCGGAACCCGCTCGCCGACCCGTACCTCCTGGGTGTCGCCGCCGGTGCGGGGCTCGGCGCCACCCTCGCGGTCGTCTACCTGCGGGGAATCGACTTCCAGAACACGCTCCCGCCAGCCGCATTTCTCGGCGGCGCAGTCGCGGTCGTCGCTGCGTACGCGATCGGCAGGTCGGCCGGCGCCGGACCGGGCGGAGCGACGCTCGTGCTGGCCGGCGTGACCGTGGCTGCGTTCTTCACCGCGGTACAGACGTTTGTCCAACAGCAGCACTCGGAGACGATCCAGGAGATCTACTCCTGGATCCTCGGGCGGCTGCCGAGCTCGGGCTGGCGCGACGTGGTCATCCTGCTCCCGTACGCGGTGGTCGCGATCACCGGAATCTTGATGCACCGGCGCCTGCTCGACGTGCTCAGCGTCGGCGACGAGGAAGCGACGAGCCTCGGCGTGCACGTCGGGCATGTACGGCTGGCCGTCGTCGTCTGTGCAACCGTCGGCACCGCCGCGGCTGTGGCGGTCAGCGGCCTGATCGGATTCGTCGGGATCATCGTCCCGCATGCGATCCGCCTCGTTGCCGGGCCGAGCTACCGGCAGCTTCTGCCCTTGTCCGTCCTCGTCGGCGCGGGCTTTCTCGTCCTCACCGACGTGATCGCCCGTACGGCGCTCTCGCCGGCGGAGCTGCCGATCGGCGTCGTCACGGCGTTCTTCGGCGCTCCGTTCTTCGCGATCGTGCTGCGGACATCGCGGCGGATGGCGTCGTCGTGAACGCTCGCCGCGCTTCGCGCGAGCTCGCTCGCACGAGGGAAACGGTCGCCTTCACCCGTGAGCCCCCTTCCCCTTCGTGCTCACCGACATTGGCTTCGTGCCGCGCCCGCCATGTCGGTCGCGGCGACGGAACCCTCCCGGACAGCGTGGTTACTCATCTATGAGCGCACTCAGCCTCGAGCGGGTCACCGTCCAGCTCGGTGGCCGGAACGTCGTCGACGGGGTCTCGTTCGCGGTCGAGCCGGGCGAATGGGTGACGCTGATCGGGCCGAACGGCGCCGGGAAGACGAGCTTGCTGCGGGCGGTGTCGGGGCTCGTCGCCTTCACGGGGAAGATCCGGCTCGGCGGAGTTGCGACCCGGGACTTGCGGCGCCGCGAGGTCGCACAGCGGGTGTCGGTCGTTCCCCAGTCGCCGTTCCTGCCGGCCGGCATGACCGTGCAGGAGTACGTTCTGCTCGGACGGACGCCGTACGTCTCGTACCTCGGAAGGGAGGGGAGGCGCGACCAGGCTGCCGCCGCAGCTGCGATCGCTCGGCTCGATCTCGGCGATCTCGCCCGGCGCGAGCTCGGAACGCTCTCGGGCGGCGAGCGCCAGCGCGCTGTGCTGGCGCGTGCGCTCGCGCAAGAGGCACCGCTCCTCTTGCTCGACGAGCCGACGAGCGCCCTCGACGCGGGTCGACAGCAGGAGGTGCTGGAGCTGATCGATGCGCTGCGGCTCGATGCAGGCCTGACCGTCGTGTCGACGATGCACGACCTCACGCTCGCCGGGCTCTACGCACCCCGGCTGCTGCTGATCTCGGGCGGACGGATTGTCGCGGAGGGCGCCGCCGAGGAGGTCCTCACGGCTGCGCTGATCGCGGAGCACTACGGCGCCGCGGTCCGGGTGCTCGACGGGGCCGTCGTTCCGCTGCGGCGATGAGCCTGATCGTCCTGCTTGGAGGCGCGCGGAGCGGCAAGTCGCTCCTCGCTCAGAGGTTCGCGGGGGACGAGGCGACGTTGATCGCCACGGCGCGGGCGGCCGACGACGAGATGGCGGAGCGGATCGAGCGCCACCGCGCCGAGCGGCCGGCGGCATGGACGACGGTCGAGGAGCCGATCGACCTCCGCCGGGCGCTCGCAGAGGTCGATCCGGAACGCACGGCCGTCGTCGACTGTCTCTCGCTCTGGACGGCGAACTTGCTCGAGGCCGGCTGGAAGGACCTGGAGGTCGAGCGGGAGGCCGAGGCCGCCGCGGCGGCCGCGGCCGAACGCCCCGGGACGACGATCGCGGTCAGCAACGAGGTCGGCCTGGGCATCGTCCCGGTTACGCCGCTCGGTCGCCGCTACCGCGACGTCCACGGTCGCGTCAACGCGGCGTGGACGCAGGCAGCGGACCGGGCGGTCCTCGTCGTCGCGGGGAGGATGCTCGAGCTTGCGCGCGCCTGAGAGAGTGGCAGAAGCAGCCCGCGCCGCGCTGGACGCGAAGACGAAGCCGAGGGGAAGCCTCGGCCGACTGGAGGATCTCGCGGTCCGCATCGCTGAGATCCGCGGTACGCCTGCCCCTGGGCAGCTGCGCGCGGCCGTTGTCGTTGCCGCCGCCGATCACGGCGTTGCCGCCCATAGCGTCAGCGCGTACCCGCGGGAGGTTACCGGGCAGATGCTGACGAACTTCGCCGCCGGGGGAGCCGCGATCTGCGTCCTCGCCCGCCACGCGGGAGCCGATCTCCATGTCTTCGATCTCGGTGTCGCAACGCCGCCCGTTCCGGGCGTCCGCGACCTGCGCGTGGCAGAGGGAACGGCCGACCTCACCGTCGGCCCGGCGATGACCATGGGACAGCTGGACCGATGTCTCGGCGCGGGCTCGTCCGTTGCGGTGGAGCTCGCAGACCAGGGGATCGGGATCGTCGCGCTGGGCGAGATGGGGATCGGGAGCACCACCTCGGCTTCGGCCCTCGTTGCCGCGCTGCTGGAGGCGGACCCGGCGGCGGTATGCGGAAGAGGAACGGGGGTGGACGACGACGGACTCGCGCGCAAGGTCGCGGCGGTCCGGAGCGCACTGATCGCGAACCGAGTCGATCGTCGTGACGGGCGGAGGGTGCTCGCGGCGCTCGGCGGCTTCGAGATCGCCTTCCTGACGGGGCTCGCGATCGGCGCAGCCGAGCGGCGGATGGTCGCCCTGCTCGACGGCTTCATCACCAGCGCGGCGGCGCTCGCCGCCGAGCGCATCCGGCCGGGGACGCGCTCCGCGATGGTCGCGGCGCACCGCTCGCCGGAGCCGGGCCACTCGCTCGTGCTCGACGCACTCGGCCTCGAGCCGCTGCTCGACCTCGGCCTGCGCCTGGGCGAGGGGAGCGGGGCGGCGCTCGCGGTGCCGATCGTCAACGCGTCCCTTGCGATCCTCGAAGAGATGGCGACGTTCGAGTCGGCGGGCGTGACGGATGCCGGCCGCTAGTGCCCGGGCGGCATTCGCCGCGGTCGCGTTCCTGACCCGCGTTCCGCTCGGTCGCCGGATCGAGCTCGACGCGTCCGACGTCGGGCGGGGAGCGGTGCTCTTCCCTGTGGTCGGCGCCGGCATCGGCGCCGTAGCCGGGCTCGCCGCGGCCGGGCTCGAGGGGCCGCTCCCCTCGTTGGTTGCAGGCGGGCTGGCGGTCGGAGTCGCCGCGGCCCTGACCGGTGCGCTGCACCTCGACGCGCTCGCCGACTCGGCCGACGCGCTCGGGGCCGGAACGCGCGAGCGCGCGCTCGAGATCATGCGCGACCCCCGTCTCGGCGCCTTCGGCGTCGCCGCCGTCGCTCTCGCAGTGCTCGTCGAGTCCGCCGCTCTCGGCGCGCTCGCGGACGCCGGCGACGCGGTCGCCGGCTTCGCCGCTGCAGGTGCGCTCTCGCGCGCCGTCGCTGCCCCCCTCGCAGCTGCGCTGCCGTACGCGCGCGC
>JBKOVQ010000062.1:0-7130 GCA_046723985.1 Actinomycetota bacterium
GCCTACCTGAACATCGATGACCCCGACGAGATGAAGCAGTACCTGTTCGACGGCTACGACCCGTCGCTGCGCGACCACCTGGGCCCGGACGCGATCGTCGTCACCGGCCGGAACTTCGGGCTCGGCTCGTCCCGCGAGCACGTCGTGCAGGCGCTGAAGGCATGGGAAGTGCCGGCGGTCGTCGGCAGGAGCTTCGCCCGCATCTTCCGCCGAAACTGTGTCAACCTCGGCCTGGCGATCTTCGAGGCTCCGGAGGCCGCGGACGCCGCGAAGCCCGCGTCGCGGATCCGGATCGACACCGAGGTGGGCGAGATCGCCGTCGACGGCCGCCGCTTCGCGACCCCC
The DNA here is from genome assembly GCA_046723985.1 of Actinomycetota bacterium. GTDB lineage: Bacteria > Actinomycetota > Thermoleophilia > Gaiellales > Gaiellaceae > DATBLE01. The sequence goes on from JBKOVQ010000062.1 coordinate 346, forward strand.
TCCCTCGCACCCCTGGTCGAGGAGCTGCAGGGCGCCGGTGGGCTCGTTCCCTGGGTGAAGGAGCGGGCACGATGATCGTTCGCGACCTCGGGGACGCCTGGCAGGTCGTCCTCCAGACCGATCACGCCGACCTCTCCGGCGCCTTCGCGCGCGCCTGGCGCACCCCGGTGTCCGAGTCGCTCGTGATCGCGGCGGAGCGGCACGACGACGGCTGGGCGGTGTGGGAGCAGGCGCCGCGGGTCGACCAGGACGGCAAGCCGATCAACTTCCTCGAGGTCGACATCCGGTCACATCTCGCCTTCTACCGGGCCGGGATCGCGGCCATCACCGAGCAGGACGCGGATGCCGGGCTCCTGGTCTCCATGCACGGCGCGGGCATCTATCAACAGCGCTACGGCCTCGATCCCGGGCTTGGGCTGAGCCGCGCGTCGGAGGCCCAGGACGAGGTCGACGCGTTCGTGGCCGAGCAGGAGGCGAAGTTCGGCGGCACCCCCGAAGACCGCCAGGCGGACTACGAGCTGCTCCAGCTCTTCGACCGGCTCTCGCTCTACTTCTGCATGCGCGACCTCGTCGGCGGCGAGGCCGCCGAGCTCCAGGGCTACACGCTCGGGCCGGTCGGGCCGTGGCGGGTCAAGCTCGCCCCGTTCCCCTTTGCGGAGAGCCCGGGCAGCTTCTCGCTCGTCCGGCGCGTCCTCCCGAAGGACGGCAGCGTGGACGTGCTCGCCGCTCCGCCGCAGGAGACCGCAATCACGATCCAGCATTAAATCGTTGAGAACCCGTCGCCGCGCCCGACATGCGCGGGCGCGGCCACCAACCGCTGACGAACTTCACGGGCCCAGCCGTCGGAAGTCGTCATGGTCCGCGAAGCGGGCCGGACTTCCGACGGTTCAGTCCAGGATCGCGGCGGCGCGGACGGGTGAGCCGTAGGCGACCTCCAGGCGCAGCGGCAGCCCGACGAACAGGAAGCGCCGATCGAGAACCTCGGTCAGGTTGTTCAGGTTCTCGTAGTGCGTGAGCCCCCGTTCGGCGCACGCCCTGTGGGTCGGATACTCGTCGGTCAGGTAGACGAGGTCCGGGCTGATCGTCTCGACCCCGAAGATCTTCACGCCGCGGTCCGCCATCCAGTGCACAGCCTCGGCCGAGATCCCGCAGAAGCCGTCGAGGAACGCCGGCGTCCCCGCGGTCCGGTTGTAGTGGTCTGAGCAGAAGAGCAGGATGTCGCCCTCGCGGAGTTCCTGGTCGCTCGCCGCGACAGCGCGCTCGACCTCCTCTGCCGTCACGTCGTGGCCGCGCTCGTACTCGCGGATGTCCACGCAGATCGCCTCGCCGCAGAAGGTGTCGAGCGGCATCTCCGCGATCGCCACTCCGCCCTTCTGGTAGTGCCCGAACGCGTCCACGTGGGTGGCCGCGTGGTTCGACGTGATGATGATCTCGGCGCTGAACGACGGCCGTCCCTCCTCGGCGTCGCTGTGCTGGATGTGGCGCAGGATCTGCGTCGGGGGGAAGAACGGGTGTAGCTGCGACTCGCGCGAGAGCGGCTGCGAGAGGTCGACGACACGAGGCATGTCTACTCCTTTCCGGCCATCTCCTTGCATACCTGGACGATGCGGGGCACGAGCGTGGCCAGGATGCGCTCGCCGGTCTCGACGCGGGCGCGGGTTGCGTCCCCGACGACGCCGGACGCCGTGATGTCGCGCAGCATGTCCATCGGCACGACTACGCCAGGCCCGCTCGCCCGCATCCCGTAACGCCCGTACGACGTCCACGGCAGCCCTGCGTCCTTCACGGCGGCGCCGCGGTCCCATGCGCCCCGCGCCGCAAGGTCGACCTCCACCCGCTGTCCGAGCGCCAGCGCGAGCGACGTCTCCGCCTCCTCGGCGTGGATCATCGGGCCCTCGATCTCGGCGAGCGCGTCCGAGGCGAGATCCCACCACTGCACCAGGAACACGCGGCGTCCGGTCGTCTCCAGGTAGTGGTTGACGGCGACGGTCAGCGCCGCCGCGTTGCCGCCGTGGCCGTTGACGGCGACGAGGTGCTCGAAGCCGTGGTGGGCGAGCGAGTCGCAAATCTCACGGAAGACCTGGAAGAACGTCGTCGTCGAGAGGCGCAGCGACCCCGGGAACTGCATGTGGTACCAGGAGAGCGTCACGTTCAGGGTCGGGGCGACGAGTAGTTCGACCCCCTCTGTCTCCCCGGCCTCGGCTGCCCGCGCGCAGAGCGAACGCGCGATGAAGCAGTCGGTGTCCAGCGGCATGTGCGGCCCGTGCTGCTCGGTCGTGCCGATCGGGATCAGGACGGCATCCACGCCCCGCTCGATCGCCTGCTCGACCTCCGGCCAGGTCATTCGTTCGATGAACCGTTCCGCCACGAGGCGATCTTCGACGAATGTCAGACATCATGCAATACTCGGCCGTCACCGAGACAGAGCGTAGGCTCGACGGAGCTCTCAAGGAGCGGAGGTGCCGGCTTCGCCGGCGCCGGAGCGGGAAGCGAGGATGCGATGGAGGGACGGGCCCAGGTCAACGGCGTCGAGCTGTGGTACCAGGTGAGCGGGGAAGGAGAGCCCGTCGTCCAGATCCACGGGGCCGGTTTCGGCCACTTCAACTTCGCCCCCGCCACTCCCGCGCTCGCGGAGCACTTCACGGTGATCGACTACGACCTGCGCGGCTACGGGCAGTCGGACCGGCCCGTTCAGGACTACGACATGGAGGTCTGGGCGGACGACGTCGCCGGTCTCCTCGACGCGCTCGACATCCCCGAGGCCCACGTGCACGGAACGTCGATGGGCGGGATGATCGCGATCGTCTTCGCCGGCAAGTACCCGCGGCGGACGACGTCGGTGGTGATCAACTGCGCGGCTGCGAAGCTGGGCATGGCCGGGCGCCTCGTCTTCAAGAACTGGATCGACATCGCGCGCATGGACCCGGACGGGCCGGGCAGCCGCATCCTCGCCGAGCTGATCGCCTGGCAGGCGCTCTCGAAGGCGTTCCTCGAGACGCCCGACGGGGTCGCCGCGATCGACACGATCCAGCAGATCCTGCGCGACTCGAACCGGATCGAGGTGTTCACCGCCGCGTGCCAGGCGATGTGTGACATGGACATCACCGGCTGGCTTCCGAAGATCAGCTCGCCGGCGCTCGTACTCGGCGGCGACGAGGACCTGATGACCCCCTGGGATCAGGGGCCGGACGGGGCCGGCCAGGAGGCGATCTACGAGGGAATCCCGAACGCCGAGAAGCACGTCATCCGGGGCTCGAACCACTCGACGATCTTCGACAACACCGACGAGCACAACCGGGTCGTGATCGACTTCTTCTCGCAGCACAGCCGCGGATAGGCGCATGCCTGCGGTCGAGACGTACGGCGTCGAGCCGATCCCCGCCGAGCTGCGGACCGTCGGGTGGCGCGACCTGTTCGCGATCAACTTCACGTTCTTCCTCAACCCGGTCATGTACGTGATCGGCGCGCTCGCCGTCGTCTCCGGTGGGCTGTCGGTTTGGTGGGCGGTCGCGGCGAACGTCCTCGGCCAGGCGCTCGCCTACAGCTTGTTGATCCTCTTCGCTCGGCCTGGCGTCGACTACGGTGTGCCGGGCCAGGTCGCGATGCGAGCGACGCTCGGCTTCTGGGGCGCCCGCACGTTGACGTCGCCCTATCGGATGATTGCCGCCACCTACTGGTTCGCGGCGCAGGCGCTCGCCGGCGCGCTCGGGATCCAGGCGGTTGTCGTCGCACTCGGCGGCGAGAAGCCGTCCCTGGTGCCGATCGCACTCGCCCTGGGCGCCTTCCACGCGGCGCTCGCCGTCCTCGGGTTCGACGTCATGCGCTACGTCCTCCGGATCGTGCTGCCCGTCTCGCTCGCCTTCACGGGCGTTCTCCTTGGGCTCTACCTGACCACGGACGATTCGCGCTACTCGCTCGACAACGTCTTCCGCTCGCCGGGCCAGCACCCGACCTGGGTCGGGTTCGCCACGTACGTGACGGTGATGGCGGGCGCCTCGCTCACCCTCGTCCCCAGCATCGCCGACTTCTGCCGGTACACGCCCACCCGTCGGGACATGCGGATTGGCCTGTTCGCCTCCGCCACGACCGCCGTCCTGGTGACGACGGTGGTCGGGGGCTGGGCGGGGGCGGCGACCGGCGAGCTGAACCCGTTCATCGCGGTCGCCGACCTCACCGGTGTCGATGCGCTGCTCGTCGTCATCGCGGGCGCGATCGTCGTCCAGGGCATCGCCGCCAACATCACCAACGTCTACACGGCGGGAATGTCGCTCGTGAACGCTGTGCCGCCGCTCGGCCGCTTCCGCTCGACTCTGATCGTCGCGGCGGCGGCAGTCGGCCTCTCGGCGTTCCCCGGTTTCATCGAGCACGCGCAGGGCTGGATCAACCACCTCGGCAACCTCGGCGCCCCGCTCGCCGGAGTCGTGCTCGTCGACTACGTCGTGCTCAAGCGTTCGCGGCTCGAGCCCGACGCGCTGTTCGATCCCCACGGCGTCTACCGGTACCTGAACGGCGTGAACATCGCGGCGGTCGCCGCGATCGCGATCGGAGCCGGCGCCTACTACGCCGTCCCGCAGGCGTGGCTGAAGGTGCTCTGGGGGATCGTGGTCGGCGCGGCGGCCTACGCCGTATTGCGTCGCGCAGCGGCGGCTCTGCCCGCCTACGCGCCGACCGGGATCTCCGCCTCCTCCCAGCGCTCGAGCTCGCCCTCGTAGATGTAGCGCTCGTCGGCGGACCACAGCTCTCGCCCGGCCAAATAGCCCTCGTAGATCGCGTGGTCGAGCTTGCGCGGCGCGACGCAGTCGCCGATCCGGTGCAGGTTCTCCACCTGCCCCTTGAGCTCCAGGTAGAGCCCGTCGTTCGCCTTCGCCCCGGCGACGAGCACGACTGTGTCGACGTCCTCGATCGTCTCGGGCGCGCCCGTGTAGAGGTTGAAGACGGCCACCCGGTCGCCCTCGATCGCGCTCGCCCAGGCGTTCAGCCGGTAGGCGAGGCCCTTGCCTAGCAGCCGCGAGTAGAGGTGGGCCATGTCGAGCGTGGTCAGCGTGGTCGGGAAGAGGGCGTTCCAGCGGCTGACGAGCTCGACCTCGCTGCCGCGGTCGAGGAGCACCTCGCAGACGCCCGCGACCGCCCGGGTGCCGTCGTCGTCGAGGACGACCACGCGCCGCCCGACGGGCCGCTCGTCGAGGAGGACGTCCCAAGCCGTGAACACGTTGTCCTGGTCGACGCCGGGCAGCGTCTCGACGAGCGGGTTCACGCTCGAGAACCCGGTCCGGCTCGGCAGGGCGCCGGTCGCGACGACCACCCCATCCGGGGCGAGCTCGCGGACCAGCTCCGGCGACGCCTCGGTGCCGAGTCGGACGTCGACGCCGAAGGGGTCCAGCCGCCGCTCGAGGTCGTGGACGAGCCAGCGGAACTCCTCCCGCCCGGGAGTGCGCAGGATGAGGTTCACCTGGCCGCCGAGCTGCTCCGCCTGCTCGACGAGCGTCACCTCGTTGCCGCGCTCGGCGAGCGTCACGGCTGCCTTCAGGCCCGCCGGGCCGCCCCCGGCGACGAGCCAGCGCCCCGGTGAGTCGGCGGGGGGCAGGGGGCCGCCGAAGCGACCCTCGCGCCCGGCTGCGGGGTTAACGGTGCAGGCGATCGGCAGGCCCTTGAACACGCGTCCGATGCAGCCCTGGTTGCCGCGGATGCAGTGCACGATCTGGTCCTCGCGGCCCGCGCGCGCCTTGTTCGCGAACTCCGGATCGGCGATCTGGGCGCGCGTCATGGCGACCATGTCGGCCTTCCCGGCGCCGACGATCTCCTCCGCGAACGCGGCGTCCTTGATCCCGCCCACCGCGAACACGGGCAGCGATACGGCCGCCTTCACCTGCGCGCTCAGGTCGACGAGGTAGCCGTCGGGCACGTCTGAGGGCTCGATCGCGCGCCAGATGTTGTGGTAGCCGGCGGCGGTGACGTTGACGTAGTCGATTCCGCCCGTCCGCTCGAGCTCCTGTGCGACCCGGATTGCGTCGTCGACGTCGAGCCCTCCGGTGATGAAGTCCGTAAGGCTGATCCGGACGCCGACGACCCAGTCCGAGCCGACTCGGCGGCGCACCTCGTCGATCACCTCTCGCGCGAACCGCAGGCGGTTCTCGAAGGAGCCCCCGTACTCGTCGGTTCGCTTGTTGTACAGGGGCGAGAGGAACTGGTGGAGGAGGTAGCTGTGCGAGATGTGCACCTCGGTCCCGTCGAAGCCGCCCTCGCGCGACAGCTCCGCCGACCGGCCCCACCACTCGACCACCTCCTGGATGTCCTCGTGCTCCATCGCCTTCGGCGTCTCGCCGTATGCCGGGCTCTTCACGGCCGACGGTCCCCAGAGCACGCGCAGGTCGTCCGCGGAGTCGCTCGACGCATTCAGCCCGAAGTGGTTGAGCTGCGCGAAGATCAGCGCGTCGTACCGGTGCACCGCCTCGGTGAGCCGGCGGTCGGCCTCGAGCGCCTCGGGGAGGTACGCCCAGGCGACGCGCGGGAAGCCGGTGGTCGAGGTCGGGTGCACGACCCGGTTGCCCGTGACCAGGAGGCCGGCGCCTCCCTTCGCGCGAGCCGCCTGGTAGTCGACGTTCCGTTGCGAGTCGACCGCGTCGTGCGCGAACAGCTTGACGTGTGCCGTCTGCATGATCCGGTTGCGGACGGTCACGCCTCCGATCGTGAGAGGGCTGAAGAGATGCGGGTATGCGCTCATGCGAGCGACCGTACGCGCTCCTGGCGCAGAGTTCAATGCAATGGCAGACTCAGCGCAGGTGAGC
>JBKOVQ010000200.1:0-8140 GCA_046723985.1 Actinomycetota bacterium
TCAAGGCGATCAGGCAGCAGGTCGCCTCGGCCCTGGAGATGATCGTGCACCTCGAGCGCATGGACGACGGCACCCGCAAGGTGACGTCCGTCACCGAGGTGCAGCGGATGGAAGGCGACGTGATCATGCTCCAGGATCTCTTCACATTCCGGCTCGAGGCGGTGGCGGCGGACCGCAAGATCGTCGGCGAGCTCCAACCCTGCGGTCTTCGACCGAGCTTCGAGCGGAAGTTCGCGAAGCACGGAATCGAGCTGCCGGCCGAGCTCTTCGGCCCGCAGTCGCTGTCGGAGGTGTTCGCCCGGTGAGACGGCTCGGAGCGATCACCCTCGCCGTCGCCGCCATCACCGCGTCCCTCGCTGCGGGGACGCAGGCGGCCACGAAGTCGCCGGTGCGGCTGACGCCGCTGACGACGATCCAGTTCCCGGACCGCGCGTTCATCCTCGCGTCCACGATCGATGCCCCGCTCGCAGCCTCGGCGATTCACGTCAGCGAGAACGGCAAGAGCGTCTCCCGGCTGAGCGTCGCTCCGGCGAGCAAGACCCTGAACCGGACCTTCGGCGTTGTCCTCGCAATCGACTCGAGCAACAGCATGCGCGGTGCGGCGATCGCCAACGCGATGGCCGCCGCGCGTGCCTTCGCGGCCAGCAGCGCGAACGCTCAAGCTCTCGGCCTCGTCACCTTCAACAAGAACGTCCGTGTCGTCGCCCGACCGACGGCTGACCGGAGCGCGATTGCGGCGGCGCTCCGGAACCAGCCGCCGTTGACGGAGAAGACTCATCTCTGGGACGGCGTCGGTCGTGCGATCGAGCTCCTGCGGCAGGCCAAAGTCACCGCGGGGTCCGTCGTCGTCCTGACGGACGGCAGGGACATCGGTAGCGGCACGAGCCTGGCGCAGGCGGTCACAAAGGCGCGTGTGGCGGGGGTACGGGTCTTCGCTGTCGGCCTCAAGTCGTCGCAGTTCGAGCCGGACGCACTCCAGGCGCTCGGGCATCGGACGAACGGCGGGTACGCGGAGGCTGCCTCGCCAGCCGGGCTGCGATCGATCTACAGCGCGCTGAGCCAGCGGCTGGCACGGGAGCACATCGTCCGCTATCGCTCCGAGGCCGGCATCGGGGTCCCTGTCACCGTCAAGGTGGGCGTCGGTGACGGTTCCGTGACCTGGCGGTACGCGACGCCGATCCCGGACAACGTTCAACCGTTCCATCGATCGTTCGTCGACCGCTTCATCTCATCGCCGGGATCGGTCGCGCTGCTCGCGCTGCTCGCGGCGGGATTCGCGTGGTTCGCGGTCAGTACCATCCTCAAGCCGAGACGCAGCACGGTGAAGGCTCGAGTGGGCGAGTTCATCGACGCCGGAGAAGGAACGACGTCGGGAACCGACCCGGCCTCTCTCAAGGTGCGCGAGCGGCTGGTGAGTCATGTTCTGCTCACGGCGGAACGGGCGTTCCAGCGAACTCCGTGGTGGGATCGGTTCAAGGAGGAGCTGGAGATCGGAGAATTCCCGGTCCGACCGGTCCCGCTCGCGACGCTGACGGTGGCTTCGAGCGTCGCGCTCGCCCTCTTCGGGCTCGTCTCGCCTGTGCTCACGCTCCTCGCGATCGTTCCGCCCGTCGTCGTCCGCACGGCCTACAAGTCGAAGCTGAAGAAGCGCCGTGAGGCATTCGAGGAGCAGCTTCCCGACAGCCTGATCGTGCTCGCGGCGTCACTCAGGGCGGGGCACAGCTTCGTCGGCGGCCTGTCGTCTGTCCTCGAGGAGGCCCAGGAGCCCACCCGGAGCGAGCTGCGCCGCGCGGTCGCGGACGAGCAGCTCGGAGTGCCGATCGAGGACGCACTCATCCGGGTGGCGGCGCGCATGGACAGCCCCGATCTGGAACAGATCGCGCTCGTGGCGTCACTTCAGCGGCAGGCGGGCGGAAACACCGCGGAGGTGCTGGACACGGTCGTGGAATCGATCCGGGAGCGCTTCAAGCTCCGCCGATTGGTCAGGGCGCTGACTGCGCAGGGCCGGCTCGCTCGTTGGGTCCTCATCGCTCTACCCGTCGGCGTCGCCGGCTGGATCGCGATCGTCAACCCCCACTACCTGGCTCCGTTGTTCCACACCGGCACCGGCCAGACCCTCGTCGTCCTCGCCGTGGTGATGGTCACCGCCGGCTCATTCGTGATCAAGCGAATTACAAGCATCGAGCTTTAGGAGAACATCGTGATCCTCGTTCTGCTCATCGGACTCTTGTTGATTGCAGTCTCGTTCGGCCTGTTCGCCCGGACGCTGCTCATGCCTCGCCTCCGTGCCGCCGAGTCCCTGCGTCAGATCGACGCCTACGGGTTCTCGGGGCAGGCGGTGGCGGCTGACGCTGCGCCGGGCAGGCGGCTTCCGCAGCTCCATCTGCGGGAAGGCGTCGACTCGTTCGCCTCCAAGCTCGGGCAGCTGATTTCCGTCCACGTCAAGAGCTTCAGCGAGGAGAACCTCAGGCGCCTCCTGCAGGGCGCGGGCTTCTACACGCTGCAGCCGCGACGTTTCGTCGGATACCAGGCCCTCGGCACCGTCGTGCTTGGAGCCGTGTTCATCTGGTTCGTGCTCGTCGGCAACACGAATCCGCTGCTTTCAGTCGTCATGGTCATCCTCGGGCTCCTCGGCGGCTGGAGCCTGCCGATGATGTACGTGAAGCGGCGGGCGCGCGCGCGCGGGGAGCGGATCGACCTCGACATGCCGGACCTGATCGACATGCTCGTCGCTACGGTCGAGGCGGGTGTCGCCTTCAGCTCCTCGCTGCAGATGACGGCGAAGCGGTTGCGGGGCCCGCTCGCGGAGGAGGTGCGCCTGACGCTCCAGGAGCAGAGCATGGGGCTCGGCCTCAACCAGGCGCTGAACAACATGGTCGAGCGACAGAACACGCCGTCCGTGCGAGCCTTTGTACGGTCGCTGATCCAGGGTGAGCAGCTCGGCGTCTCGATCGGCCAGACGCTGCGAAACCTCTCGACCGAGATGCGCGTCCTCAGGCGTCAGCTCGCCGAGGAGCGTGCGCAAAAGGCGCCCGTGAAGCTCGTCTTTCCGGTCGTGCTCCTGATCTTCCCGGCCCTCTTCGTCGTCACGCTCGGGCCGGCGTTCATCCGCATCCACGGGATCTTCGGATGAGCGATCACGTCGAGAATCACACCAACGGGCACGTCCCGGAGCTCTCGAATCACTCCGAGCAGGAACCGCATGAGAGCAACATGAGCAAGCTGGTCCTCGTCGCGTCCGGCGGCCGCGTCGTCTGCGATGTCTGCCACCTGGCCGACAAGCCTCACACGCGTCTGCGCGGAATCATGGGCTGGAAGAGCATGCGTCGCGGTGAGGGCATGCTCATCCGGCCGACGTTCTCCATCCACACGATGTTCGTTCGCTTCGCGATCGACGTCGTCTTCCTCGACAAGGAGATGACGATCGTCTCGATCGCGCACGAGCTGAAGCCGTGGCGGTTCGCCGGTGCCCGCAAGGCGAAGTCCGTCCTCGAGCTCGCCGCGGGCGAGTGCCGGCGAATCGGGCTCGAGCGCGGCGACCGGCTCGGGTGGGCGAGGGTCTAGTGGCGAGCGCCGTCGAGACCAACCCGCCCGCCGTCGACGGGCCCGCGACCGGAAGCTTCCGGTCGATCGCCGTTCCCACGGGCATCGTCGCGGTCGTCGCGATCGCGACGGCCGCCGCCGCGCTGATCAAGTTCGATCTCACCGGCAGGGCGTTCGTCGCCGCCTTCTTCGCGGCGGCGCTCGTCGTGCTCGCCGCGATCGATCTCGAACGTCGGATCATCCCGAACCGGATCGTCGTCCCGGCAGGGGTCGTGGTCCTCGTCGGCGACATTGCCGCGGAGCCCCATCGCTGGAAGGAGTGGACGATCGCGGCCTTCGCCTCGATGCTCGTCACCCTGGCCGTCACGCTGGCCACCAAGGGTGGTGTCGGGATGGGCGACGTGAAGCTGGCGTTCCTCCTGGGCGCCGGCCTCGGCTGGGCTGTCGCCGGCGCGGCCATCGTCGCGATGCTCTCGACCTTCGTCGTCTCCGTCTTGATACTCGCCCGGCGAGGCCTGGCGGCACGCAAGGACACGATTCCGTTCGGGCCCTTCCTCGTGCTCGGGGCGCTGGTCGCTCTGTTCCTGTCCTAGGCTGCCGCGGTCGCTTCCGGCAGCCCGTGGTCGAAGGCGTACCTGGCCGCCTCCGTGCGGTTGGCGACCTCGAGCTTGCGGTAGATGTTGTGCAGGTGGAACTTGACCGTCTGGTCCGAGAGCCACAGCTCCTTGGCGATCGCCCGGTTCGAGAGGCCGCGGGCGACGCCGCCGAGGATCTCCGTCTCCCGCTCGCTCAGACCGGCTTCGTCGCGATTGGGACGCACCGCAGCGCTGTAAGGCGCGGCGGCGCAGAAGAACGACCCGGCGACCGCCTGCCTGACCACGGCGGCGAGGTCGCCGGGGTCGATGCGCTTGACGAGGTAGGCGCACGCGCCGCGCGCGAGCGCGGCTGCGATCTGTTCGTGCTCGTCGATCGCGGAGAAGAACACGACCTTGACGCTCGGGTGCTTCTCGCGGATCCGCTCGAGACAGGTCAGCCCATCGACCTCCGGCAGACGCAGGTCGATCAGGACGACATCGGGCCGGGCGCTCGAGACGAGCGGCATCACCTGCGAGCCCGACGTCGCCTCGCCGACGATCTCGAAGTCCTTCTCGCCCTCGAGCGCGCCGCGGATCGCCGCAATCATCAAGGGATGATCATCTGCGAGCAACACTCTCAGTTTGGCCACGGCACCTCTCCCTGTTGCCGAAAGTGACTCCCGTCTCATCGTAGTTCGCTTCAGGCGAAACACAAGAGCCCCGAAGGCTCCGGTTTTGCAGGTGCTTCCGGCGACGGCATCAGCGAATGCCGGTGTCGATCGAGAAGTCGAGCCGGTCCACGTGCGCCCGGCGGACGTGGATCGCGTGCGGGGTGATGTTCCTTCGGACGCCGATTCGCTCCACGGTCGTGACGTCGGCCCTTCGTGACAATCCCCTGGAGCCCCGAAACGAGCGCGACCCCCGCGAGCAGCACCCCCACGTCTGCATCGTGCCGGATCGGGGGACCGTCTGGGCCTGATGGGAAGCTATGCTGCTTGGGGGCAAGCGCTACGGCCTGGTGGACACTGCCTCTCCCATCCAGCAGGCGCGTTTCCTACTTGCCCCCGATTGCCTCTTCCGCGGGGATTGTCGTCGGCTCGGAACGGCCTGGCTTCCCTCGTTCGAGTGAGCTTTGTCCTCCCGTTCCGGGTGCGATTGGATACGCGACGTGACCGAGTCGGCCGCTCCGGCGGCACACACTCCAGCCGGGCAGCGCTCCTACCGCTGGGTGGCCGTTCCGCTGCTGGTCTTCGCGCTCGTCGCGCTGACCGCCGGGCTCCTGGCGGCACACGATCCGCGGTCGAAGGGTTACTTCCGCCTCTTCTTCAGCGATCCGATCCACCTGAAGGCCGGCTTCGCGACGGCCGCTGCCGCGCTCGCGTGTTTCCAGCTCTTCACCGCCGCCTGGATCTTCCGGAAGTTGCCCTGGGCCAAGCCGGCCTGGGTCAACCCAGTCCACCGCTGGTCGGGCCGGCTCGCGTTTGTCTTCACCCTGCCGGTCGCCTACCACTGCATCTTCAAGCTTGGCTTTCAGGACCCGAGCACGCGTGTGCTCACGCATTCGCTCCTCGGGTGCGCCTTCTTCGGCGCCTTTGGGGCCAAGGTGACGATTGTCCGGCTGCACCGGTTCCCCCGGCCGGTGCTGCCCGTCGCCGGCGGAGTGCTGTTCGCAGTCCTGATCGGGGTGTGGTACACGAGCGCGCTCTGGCTGTACCGCCGGGCCTCTCCGCCGGCGCCGGCCGCGGCCGTCACCAACGTCGTCCCGGCCGACGCGGACGCGGCGGCAGGCCGAGCGGTCTTCGCCTCGGCCGGCTGCGCCGGCTGTCACACGTTGCGTGCCGCCGGTGCGGGCGGCCAGATCGGGCCGAGCCTCGACCGGCTGCGTCCGACATACGCGGTGGTGCGCGCCAAGGTCGAGAGCGGGGGGGGTGGGATGCCGTCGTTCCGCGGGCAACTCAGCCCGCAGCAGATCAAGGACGTTGCCGCCTTCGTCTCGACGAGCGCCGGCACTCCGTAGCGCCCGGCTGCCCGACTCCGGCAAGACTGTGCCCATGCGTGTGAGGGCGCGCGGCCGTCGATGATCTTCGAGTTCGGGACCCGGCAGGAAGTCCAGCTGCTCGTGCTGCTGGTGACCGGCGCCGCGCTGCTGATCCTCGCAGCGCCGCTGCGGATCCCGTACCCGATCCTGCTCGTGCTCGGCGGCCTGCTGCTCGCCTTCGGGCCCGGCGTTCCGAAGATGACGATGCCGCCGGAGCTGGTGCTGGTCGGTATCCTCCCGCCGCTCCTCTACCGCACCGCCTACGCGACCGGCCTCCGCGAGTTGCGGCAGAACCTGCGTCCGATCTCGCTGCTCGCCGTCGGGCTCGTCGCGCTGACCACGGTGGGGGTGGCCGTGGTCGCCCACGCAATCACCGACCTTGGCTGGGCCGAGTCGTTCATCCTCGGCGCGGTCGTATCGCCGACCGATCCGATCGCGGCGAGCGCGATCGGCCGGCGGCTCGGCGTGCCGAGGCGGCTGATCGACGTCATCGAGGGCGAGAGCCTCGTCAACGACGGTACGGCGCTCGTGCTGTTGCGGACAGCGATCGTCGCCGCGGTCGCGGGATCGTTCTCGGTCTGGGACGCAGGCTGGCGTCTCGTCCTCAACATCGTCGGCGGGGTCGCCGTCGGGCTCGCGATCGGCTACGTGATCCGGCGGGTCCGGCGCGTGCTCGACAACCCGCCGCTGGAGATCACGATCGCCTTCCTGACCGGCTACTTCGCGTTCCTGCCCGCGTCGGCGCTCCACGTCTCGGGTGTCCTCGCGGTCGTCACCGCGGGCGTCTACATGGGCTGGTACACGCCGGAGCTGACGACGGTGCAGACCCGGCTGCAGGGCGAGGGGTTCTGGGAGATCGTGACCTTCCTGCTCAACGTCCTGCTGTTCGGGCTGGTCGGGTTACAGCTCCGTCCGGTGCTGGACGGGCTCTCGGGCCGCGGCGGCTGGTCGCTCGTCGGCGATGCGGCCGTGATCCTGCTCGCCGTGATCGTCCTCCGGATCGTCTGGGTGTTTCCGGCCACCTACCTGCCGCGTTGGCTGTTTCCGCGGATCAGGCAGCGCGACCCGTCCCCGCCGTGGCGCTACCCGGCGTTCGTCGCCTGGACCGGGATGCGCGGCGCCGTGACGATCGCCGCCGCCCTGCTCATCCCGCTGGAGACCGACGCCGGCACGCCGCTGCCGGGGCGCGACCTGATCATTTTCTTCGCCTTTTCGGTTGTGCTCGGGACGCTCGTCGGCCAGGGTCTGTCGCTGCCCGCGCTGATCCGGGCGCTTCGCTTGGAGGCCGACGACACCGGCGCCGAGGCCGAGGAGGCGCTTGCGCGGGTCCGGGCGGCCGAGGCCGCGCTCGTGCGGCTCGAGGAGCTCGCGCCGGAGCCGTGGGTCATTGACGCAACGGCCGAACGGCTGCGCGGGCTCTACCGGTTCCGGATCGACCGGTTCTCGGCACGCGTCGACCCCGACGGCGACGGGATGATCGAGAAGCAGTCCGTGAAGTACCAACGGCTCCGCCGCGAGCTGCTCCAGGCGGAGCGGCACGCCGTGGTGGAGCTGCGCAACACGGGCGAGATCAGCGACGACGTGATGCGCCGTGTCGAGCGCGACCTCGACCTCGAGATCGCCCGGCTGGACGCGTAGAGGCCCCTATCCGGTGGCTGCCGCCCCCCGCTCCGGCTCGGGCACCTGCTCGTCGTCGAAGAGGGTGGCGACGCTCGAGTCGATCTCCTCGACCACGACCTCGGCTGCGCCGAGCGTCTTGAGGAGCTGCTCGGCGATGGGGACGACTCGGTTCACGTCTGCCATCTCGGGCTCCTCCTCCGGCTGATCTGGATGGGCACGGCTCACTCGAGCACGAACGTGATGCGCAGCGCGACGCGGTAGGCGACGATCTCGCCGTTCTCGACGTCGACCTTCTGCTCGGAGACCCACGCACCTTGGATGTTGCGGAGCGTCTCGCCGCTCCGCTGGATTCCGACCCGGACCG
>JBKOVQ010000150.1:0-4022 GCA_046723985.1 Actinomycetota bacterium
GGCGCGCTCGACTTCGGCGGCTCCGCGCTCACCACCCCGGTCTCGACGATGCTCGACAACCTCTGGGCACGGCTCACGAAGCCGTGACCGGGAGGCTCTCCCGCCGACGCAGGGTCGCCAGCGCGCGGGCGCCCATCGTCACGGTCTGGACGGCCGGCACGAGCACGAAGATCGGCCCGTAGCCCGCGTGGGCGAGGATCAGCCCGGCGCCGAGGAACCCGACTGGGGCGGCGAGCTGGTTGATCGCCAGCACCGCTGTCAGCGCCTGCGACCGGACCGCCGGCGGAACGATCAGGGTGAGGAAGGCGTGCAGCGACGGGTTCACGATCCCGTTGGCAAGACCGGCCAGGAGCAGCGCGGCGGCGATCCAGCCCGCCGGCCCGGCCCCGACCAGCAGCCAGAGCGACGCGGCCTGGGCGAGGACGAACACGGCGATCAGCGTCGCGGGCTCCATTCTGCGGCGGACGCGAAACGAGGCGACGTTGCCGGCGACGGCGGCGACGCCGAAGCAGGCCAGCAGGATCCCGGCGACCTTCGCATTCCCGTCGTAGCGGGTGTACGCGTAGTAGGGCAGCGTGGCGAAGAGCGCGTTCCAGGCCGCGTCGCCGATCGCCATCGTCACGGTCCAGGCGAGGAGTAACCGGTTGCGACGGAGATAGCGGACACCGGCGAGGATCCCCGTGGAATCGCCCGTCGCCTCGACCGGCTTTCCCGCGGGCACGAACACGGCGATGACGACGAGCGCGAAGAGGAACGTCCCGCATCGACGACGAGGACCGCCGGGGCGCCGATGACCGTGATCAGGACACCGGCGAGCGCCGGACCGAGCAGCATCGTGATCCGCGTCGCGCCCTGGAGCCAGGCGTTCGCCGCGCTCACCTTCTCCTCGTCGTCGCCGAGGATCTCCGCGAGCACGACCCGTTGCGAGGCGAAGTACGGGCCGAAGAGGCCGCCGATCGCGAAGACGACGACGATCAGGAGTCCGAAGGAGAGCAAACCCGCCCGTGCAGCAGCGGCACGATCAGGAGCGCCGGGCCGGCGATCGCGTTCACGATCACCATCGTCCGGCGGGCGCCGAGTCGCGCGGCGAGATGTCCGCCCGGAATCCCGCAGACCGCGACCCCGAGCGCCTCGGCGGCGAGGACCACGCCCATCCGGGACGCCGACCCCGTCGTCGAGAGAACGAACCACGGCAGCGCAAGCCAGGTCATCATCGAGCCGGTCGTCGAGACGACCTCCGCCGCCAGGAGGGCGCGCAGACCCCGATCGCGAAGCATGTCCCTAGTGCGTCCTCAAGGGATGCCGCTGAGCTTCTGGCTCGCTAGCACCAAGCGATGCAAGGACGCAGGGAGCGCCCATATCGAAATCAGATATGGGCGCGACTGAGGACGCCGCAGCGCGGCGCGTGATAGCGGGCCAGAAGCCAGCATGCATCGTTGGAGGGCGCACTCAAGCGCGGACGATCCGGATGTCGCCGCTCATCGTCGTGCCCTTGACCTCGACCAGCGGCCCGCCGGTCGCGATCTCGACGCCGCCGAGCTCGACCTCGGAGGTGGTGTCGCCGCTCAGCGAGCGGGCGTCGACGTGGAGTCGTGATCCTTGCTTGATCCCGATGCGGACGTCTCCCGAAGCGGACTTGACGTCTATGGATCCTTCCGCGATCGACCCGATCACCATGTTGCCAGACGCCGTGTTCAGCGAGACGCGGTGCGCCGTCTCGCCGATCTGGAGGTCACCGGACGCCGACCGGATCGTGCCACCGCCGCCGGCCGAGGAGATCTGGACGTCGCCGGACGCCGTGTTCACCTCGGCTCGGCCGCCGACCGCCCCCAGCTGGACGTCGCCGGTCGCCGACCGCACCTTCACCTCGCGCTCCACGTCCTCGATCTGGATGTCGCCCGAGGCGCTGTTCACCTCGAGCGCGCCGAGTCGTCCGGTCGCGCGGAAGGGCGCGGACGCGACGTTGGCGTCGACGTCGGACCCATAGGGAGCACAGATGCGGACGTCGAACTCCTGGTCGCTCTTGAAGCCGAACCGCTTGCGCCCCTCGACGACGATGTCGCGCCCGTGCTGCTCGACTTTCAGGTCCTCCTCGCTGCCGCGGATCGCCTCGACCTCGACGGTCGTTTCGACGACATCGGCGGTCTCGACCTCGATGCGGCCGGCGCCGATCCCGAAGCGCAGCTTCGGAGGCTCAGGTGTTGCGAAGTCGTACCTCACCGCCACCGCCTCCTCCGCCGGGAGGCGCCGGCGAAGCGAGTGGGGCGGAGATCGACGCGATCGCTTCGGCGATCCGACGTCTGCCATTCGGGGAGATGTCCGAAGAGTCCGGGTTGGTACCTCATGCCTCCTCCTTCCCTGCTTGGGTCAGCTCTGGCCGTAGCCGGTCAACCGGCTGCCGATGCGGCCGCTCGAGGCGACCGCGCTCGTCAGGCCCCGGGCCAGCGCCTTGACGATCCAGGTGTTCACGGACACGCCTTCCTTGGCCGCGGCGCCCTCGACCGACGTCTTCAGCGAGTCGGGGAGGCGCAGCGTGATCCGGGCGGTGAGGCCGTCCTCGACGGCGGGCGCCGGCGGTGCCTCTTCGTGCTCGACGTAAACCAGTGACGGCTCCTGCCCGGCGAGCCGGATCTCGACGTGGCCGCCCTCGAGCTGCGAGCTGACCTCGAGCGCTGCCTCGGACAGGAGCTCGAGCAGACGCAGGCGTAGCGACGAGCCGAGCGCCTGGCTCAGCCGGTCGGCCGCAACAGCGACCTGCTCGTCGCCGATGCCCGCCAACGCGGCCAGCTCGGCCTGGAGTGCCTGAACGTGGGTTTCCAGTTGCATCGTGATGTCATTATGACATCGTAAATGCGTCTGTCAAGTGTCTCGCTGGAGTCGCAGCGATGCATAGGCGTGCCGATACGTGTGTTTCAGGCTCTCGACGTGGTCGACGAAGTCGCGTGTCTCCGGGAACTGGATCGCCACGCCGCGAGCCCGCCAGCGATCGACGTTCGCCTGGCCGGCGTTGTAGGCAGCGAGCGCGAGCCGCTCGGAGCCGTACTCGTCGAGCAGGTGGCGGAGGTACCAGGAGCCGTAGCGGACGTTGATCTCCGGGTCGTAGAGGTCGGAGACCCTGAACTCCGATCCGCCGGTGCGTGCGGCGATGCCCTTCGCCGTCTCCGGCAACAGCTGCATCAGCCCGACCGCGCCCCGGTCGGAACGCGCGTCGGCGTGGAACTTGCTCTCCTGGTAGATGACCGCCGCGAGCAGCGCGGGGTCGAGCCCGTAGTTCCTCGCGTGGCCGAGGACGATCTCCTGGTAGCGGAGCGGGTGCCGTAGGCGCTCGTACCAGGCGGGCTGCGTGAAATGGATCGTCCCGACCACCGCCAGCAGGACGGCGCAGACGGTGAGGCCGAGGACGAGGCGGCCTGCGAGCCTCGACCCGGTCACGCACGCAGACGCTCGAGTACCCGGCCGACGAACGCGTCGAGATCGTCGAGCGTGCCGTCGTTCACATAGGCGAAGTCGGCGCGGGCAACCTTCTTCTCGTCGGGAATCAGCCGCTGGTTGCGTGTGTCCCGCGCTTGCGGCGTCCGGGCCGCGCGGACGTCCTCCGGCGCCGTGATCACCACGACGGCGTCGAACCGTCCTTCACCCCCGGTCTCGAACAGGAGCGGGATCTCGGTGGCGGCGACCTCCGCGTCCAGGCCGGCCAGCCAGTCCTCCGTCGCACGGCGCACGCGCGGATGGAGCAGCGACTCGAGCCACGCGAGCTGGCCTGCGTCGGCGAAGACGATCTCGGCGATCCGGGCGCGACGGGTCGTCCCGAACCGCTGCTCGAGCGCCGCGCGGACCTCGACGTCGCCGGCGATCAGCCGATGGACGACCTCGTCGGCCGAGAGCGTCGGAACTCCGCGGCGCGCGAACGCCTTCAAGGCCTCGCTCTTGCCCGCCCCGATGCCGCCGGTGACGGCGACGGTCAGCGGGCGCATGCGGGACTAGGCGGTGGAACCCTCGCCGGACACTTCTTCGTCTGTCGC
>JBKOVQ010000190.1:0-8791 GCA_046723985.1 Actinomycetota bacterium
GTGCCGCGCCGTCCACGCCTCGAAGCGGTCGCGGTCGCGGCTGATCGCGTCCCACCCGACGTAGAACTCGTTGTCCCGGTCGTAGTAGCCGTCGGCGTACGAGGGGTGCGCGCCGAAGGGAGCGAGGCAGACCGCGTCTACCACCCACGTCGGCAGCACGATGCCGCCCGGCCGCGGCTCGAACTCGTCGACGATCTCCTCCACGGTCACGATCGCTTGTGCGGAAGCGAGCACGGCCTCCTTCTGGACGCCGGTGATCCCCCAGAGCTGGACGTTGCCGCGCCGGTCCGCCTGCTGGGCGTGGATGATCCCGACCGTGGGCCGGTGTGCGGGAACGGCCGCGAGCCGCTCGCCGGTGAACGGGCAGATCACCCGCCCGACCCGCGTCCGAGCCGCGAGGTCGCCGCCCTCGTAGCCACGCAGGACGCCGAACGGCAGGTTGGCCGCCCCCGCCGCGTAGGCGGCGGCCATTCCGGCATGCGAGTGCTCCTCGATCTCGATCGGCACCGGCCAGCCGTGCTCGACGGCGTCTCGGAAGCGGTGCAGCGACCCGACGCCGGGGTTCCCACCCCAGGAGAACACCAGTTTCTTCGCGCAGCCCATCCCGATCAGCTGGTCGTAGACGATGTCCGGCGTCATCCGGATCAGGGTCAGGTCGCGCCGCTCCTGCCGGATCAGCTCGTGCCCGGCGGCATGCGGGATCAGGTGCGTAAAGCCCTCGAGCGCGACGACGTCGCCGTCGTGGACGCGCTCGGCGATCGCGTCGGTGAGCGGGACGATCGCGGCCATGGGAGCTACCGGACGCTACGGCTCGAATTGTCCACTTGTCAATACACCTTCCCAAGTATTAGAACATCAGGGCGATGCAGCAGCAGGAACGCGTTACGGCCGGCAGACGCGCACACTCGCAGTCGCTCGAACGCGGTCTGGCCATTCTGTCGTCCTTCACCTCCGCCCGGCCGCTGCTCGGCGTCAGCGAGCTCGCCCGCGTGGTCGGGCTGAACCGAAGCACGACACACCGGTACATCTCAACACTCGCCGCCCTCGGGTACCTCCAGCAGGACACGTTGACGAAGAAGTACCGGCTCGGCCCGCGGGTCGTCGACCTCGGCTTCTCGGCGATCAACTCGATGGAGCTGCGCGAGATCTCCGCGCCGCACCTCCAGCGCCTCAGCGACGAGACCGGCCACACGGTGAACATGGCGATTTTGGACGGGGCCGACATCCTGTACATCGAACGCTGCCGCAGCTCGGGTCGGGGCCAGCGCGAGATCGACCTGAACCTGCACGTCGGATCTCGCCTCCCGGCGTACTGCACCTCGATGGGGAAGGCGATGCTCGCGTTCCTGCCGGACGACGATCTGGTCGCGATCGTCGACCGGGTCCAGTTCAGCCGGCTGGGCCCGAACACACGCACTAGCCGCCAGGCGTTGCTCCGTGACCTCGATCGCGTCCGCGCCACCGGCATCGCCGTCAACGACGAGGAACTCGCCTACGGCCTGCGCTCGATCGCCGTCCCCGTCCGAGGCGCGTCCGGCGACGTCGCCGCCGCGATCAACCTCGCCGTGCACCGGACGATGGTCTCGCTCGACGACCTGATCGCCCGACTCGGCCCCGCGCTCACGCGCTGTGCCGGCGAGATCTCTGCCCGGCTCGGCTACCGCAACCCGGCTCAATGAGCGGCGACGGGTGCGGGGCCGAAACCCCGCACCCGTCCGCAGCGTGACCTGCGAGCCGAATCAGCCGACGGTGAAGCTTCCCCGTAGAGAGGGCTTCGCGTCGCTCGAGTACGTGTACTTGCCCTTGGCCAGCTTTGTCGTGAAGCTGAGCCGCCCGACCTGCTTCTTGCCCGTGGACTTGTTCAGGCCGGGACCTTTGAGGTGGAAGTTCTGCGTCGCCGAGCGGTCGGAGACGACGAAGGTGTAGTCGCCGGCGAGCAGCGTCTTCAGCGGCTTGCCGTCGAGCTTCATCGAGATCGTATTGGGACCGACGTTGCCCTGCAGGACGAGCCCGGTCGAGATCGCCGCCGGGACGAGCGCCGCGATGTTCGGCAGGGTCGAGATCGCGCCGAACTGCTTGGCATACTTCGCGAGCTGAACCAGCTGGCGGCGGTCGATCAGCGAGCTCCAGACCGGCAGCCGGATGTTCCGGGTCGCCGCCGGGAGCATCGCCCGAACGGCCTCGGGATGCGCCTGCGCGTAGGCGAGCGACTCGGCCATCGCGTCGTGGAACCCCTTGGCCAGGGCCGGGTTCTTCTGCACCCAGTCCTGGAGCGCCACATACGTGCCGTTCGGCCAGTACTTTCCGAGCGTCGGTCCCGGCGCGATCAGGATCCGGTCGCCGTCCAGGGTCAGACCCTGGGTCATGAACGGCTCCGGCGCGCAGATCGCGTCGACCTGGCCCGAGTTCAGTGCCGCCCGCATCGCCGGGAAGGGGATTGCCACGAACTTGACCGCGTCCTGGTTCACGTTGTGCTTGCTGAGCGCCGCCCGGATCACGATCTCGCAGACACCCTTGAGCGCATTCCCCGCGACGGTCTTCCCCTCGAGGTCCTTCGGGGTCCTGATCGAGCTGTTGCCCTTGACGAGGACGTTCTGCCAGTTGTCGTCGATGGACGTCGCCTCGTTGTCGCTCGCGGAGACGGTCACGACGGGGATCCCCTGCGACCGGGCGATGATCGCAGGCACCCACCCGATGTACCCGATGTCACCGTTGTGGTTGGCCATCGCGAGCACGATGTCGTTGCCGCTCTGGAAGACGGTCTTCTTGATCTCGATGCCGCGCTTGGCGAAGAACCCCTGCTGGATGCCGATGTCGAGCGGGAACCCGTTCGCGATCGGCAGCCCGTCGAGCGTGATCGTCGCCAGCTTCCGGTGTGTCTTCGTGGGAGAGCTTGCCGCCGGCCCCACCAGGGCCAGCAAGAGGGCGGCGGCCGCGACGAGTGCAAGCGCCAGCCCCGCCCGGCGAAACGTCCCGCTCCGTGTCATGCGTTACCTCCCCGACCTCGTCGAGGTCGCTCGATACGTCGCAACGTGGGAGCGATTATGGGACCTCGGGTGTTGGATTGCTACACGCCTGTTCCACCAGGCGGAACAGAAGCCTCGACTGCCTCGACGAGCTGAACGTCCTGCTCCCGCTTGATCAGCCGGTAGACGTGAGCGCGGAGCCGCGTGAACTCGGCCAGCTCCTTGGTCGCAATCTGGTCGCGGGGCCGGGGGAGGTCGACCTCGATCACCTCCTTCACCTCGGTCGGCGAGTGCGTGAGAACGACGATCCGGTCGGAGAGGTAGACCGACTCGTCGATGTCGTGGGTCACGAAGAGAATCGTGATCCCGAACTCCGCGCGCACCTGCAGGACGAGGTCCTCGAGGTCGCCGCGGGTCTGCGCGTCGACCGAGGCGAACGGCTCGTCCATCAGCAGGATCGACGGCTGGTACGCGAGCGCCCGCGCGATCGCGACCCGCTGCTGCATCCCTCCGGAGAGCTGCCACGGGTAGCGGTCCATGAACCGGGTCAGCCCGACCGCCCCCAACGCGTCCTCGACCAGCGAGTTCCGCTCGCGTTTCGAGAGGTGCTTGTGCCGCAGCGGGAGGAGCACGTTGTTCCGAACCGACATCCACGGCATCAGCGACCGGCTGTACTCCTGGAACACCAGCGCCATCCGCTCTGGGGGTGCGGTGACCCGGCTGCCGCGGAGCAGGACCTCGCCGCGCGACGGCGGAAGCAGACCGGCGACGCATTTGAGCAGTGTGGTCTTGCCGCAGCCGGACGGGCCGACGACGCAGACGAACTCGCCCGCTTCGATTGCGAAGGTGACGTTCCCGACCGCGTGGGTCGCGGTCGCGCCTACGCCGTATGTCTTGCCGAGTCCGTTGATCTCCAGGATCGGCATCGGCTACAGCGGCGTCGCCGCGCGCCAGCCGCGGTGCCAGGCGAGCACGCGGCGCTCGACGAGGAGGAAGAGGAGGTTGAGGAGGTAGCCGAGCACGCCGATCAGGACGATCGCCGCCCACATCGGCTTGAACTCGAAGGTGTTCTTCGAGATCAGCAGCACGTAGCCGACGCCGCTCGTCGAGGAGAAGTACTCGCTCAGCACCATCACGATCACGGCCAGGGCGAGGCTCGTCCGCATGCCGGCGAAGATCTGCGGTAGAGCGGCCGGGAAGACGATCCGCCGGATGCGGTCGTGTGGCGGCACTCGGAACGAGCGTGCTGTGTCGATCAGCGTCGGCTCGATCCCGCGCACCCCGTCGATCGTGTTCAGCAGCACGGGGAAGATGCAGAAGAACGCGATGAAAGAGACCTTCTGGAGGTTCCCGATCGAGTGGAGGAGGATGATCGAGATCGGCAGGAGCGCGGGCGGCGGGATCGCGCGCCAGTACTCGATGTGTGGCATCGCCGCGCTACGGCCGATGCGCGAGAGCCCGAGTGGTATGCCGAGGGCGACGCCGAGCAGCACCGCGATCGCGAAGCCGAGACCGATCCTCTCGAGGCTGGGGACGACGTGGGCATCGAACTGGGAGAAGAGCCACAGGTCCTGGAACTCGGCCAGGATCGTCGTCGGCCGCGGGAACTTCGGGTCGTCCCTTGCCACCGTGTACAGCTGCCACGCGACGACCATCAGGATCGGCACGGCGATCTCCGCGGCGATCTTGGCGGAGCGGTAGACGCGGGGGCTCACGTCGTGCCCTTCCTTTGCGACGGGTGCCAGCGCAGGACGCGCTTCTCGAGCGCCGTGACCGCGAAGTGGATTGCGACGCCGAGGAAGCCGGTGGCCAGCGCGAGCGCGTAGATCTGGTCGTTCAGCCCGAACGTCTCCGCCTGGTTCAGCGACTGGCCGAGACCCGGCGTACCCATGAAGAGCTCCGCGGTGAAGGCCAGGATCAGCGCGACGGTCGACGAGATGCGGACTCCGGTCATGATGTACGGAAGCGCACTGGGCAGCGTCACTCGGTAGAGGCGCTCGAGGCGGCCGAGCCGGAACGACCGGGCGGTGTCGACGGCAATCGGGTCGACGTCGTGGACGCCGTACATCGTTTGGACGAGCAGCGGCCAGAACGCGCCGAAGGTCGCGAGGAAGACCTCGCTCTTCAGGTTGGTGCCGAGCGTGAGGAAGAGGAGCGGGATCAGGGCGGCCGACGGGATCGGCCGGAGGAACTCGATCGGCACGCGGAAGGCCGAGGCGGCGAAGTCGCTCGAGCCGAGCGCGATCCCGATCGGGATCGCGAGCGCGGCGGCCAGCCCGAGCCCGATCGCCCAGCCGCGCACCGTCTCGCCGAGCGCTGTCCAGAAGGCGGCCGTCTGCACCATGTCCCAGAGCGCCTGCACGGTCGTGCTCATCGCCGGCAGATCGCGCTGGGAGATCACCTCGGTGCGGGAGATCAGCTCCCAGAGCCCCAGCGCTGCGAGCACGGAGAGGATGGGGACGACGACGGACACGACCCATCCGGGCACGCGCAGCCCTGACGCCGGGCGTCGAGCGGGTGCGCCCTCCAGGACCGGGGCCACGCTCACGGCGGTGTTCTACCGTGCGGGACAGCGTCTTGACAACTCGACACCCCGGCCGCGGGCGCGGAAGACCGGCCCCCGTACGTACCGTGAACGCAAATTGCGCGAACTCCGCCACGGATCGGGTTTCCGTTCCGCACGGCAAGGTACGCGCTCCCTGTCGCGCTCCCGCAGCCGCGGGTGGGTAGGCGCCCAGGCTGTCCACCCCTGGACACTCAGGCGGGGGCGGGGGACGCCGGCGCGGAGAGACGGGCGCGGGACTCCACGTAGAAGCGGGGCAAGCCTCCACCCGGCCGTCGTACTTCCCGCAAAGCGCGACACGTCACTTGCAGCGTTTGACACATAGACGCACCGCCATCTATTTCCAACTCTCGCATCGCCCTCATGGGGTGATGTGTCAGTTCGCGTGATGATCCACGTTGGTCGCATCGGCTCATTAGCAGCGTCAAGGGAGGCGATATGTGGTGGGGCATCGGGTTTGGCGGTCTTGTCCTGTATTTGGTGTGCTCATCTTTCTCGGGGTCAGGACGCTTAGAAATGGTCACGGGTGGATGTTCTTCCTCGGGATCTTCTTCCGGCTGCTCTGGATCTTCGGAGCCTTCATGGCGCCGCCGGAGAGGCCCCAGTCCGCGTAGCGCGTTCGGCTGAAGCTCCATGTGAGCGGTTTTCGCCGTCGGAAGCTCTGAGGAAAATGATCCGGCTCACTTCGTCGGGCCTCCTCCACGGCGGCCTGACCCGTCGGGGGGCGGCGGCTGGATGAGGGCGAGCCGACGACCCCTCATTCGGAGAACGTTCCGACCGTGACCGCGGTTTCGGAGCCCGTGAGCAACGCGAGGTGGAAGGCGGTGACGCGGTTCGTCCCGATCGTCGCCTGGCTACCTCGTTACGACTGGCGGTGGCTGAAAGGCGACGGGGTCGCCGGGCTATCGGTCTGGGCGTTGCTCGTCCCGCAAAGCCTCGGCTACGCGACGCTTGCGGGCGTGCCCGTGCAGTACGGGCTGTACGCGGCCTTCGCCGGCGTCCTGGCATATCCGATCTTCGGAACCTGCCGGCAGCTGGTCGAGGGACCGAGCGGCGCGGTGTGCGTCGTTGTCGCGGCGGTGATCACGCCGCTCGTCGGGGCGAGTGCGATGGGCACCTCGGCGGCCGCGCCGTATGCCGCGGCGCTTGCCCTCACGACAGCCGCGCTCTACCTCGTGCTCGGCGTGCTGCGGATGGGGTGGATCGCGAACTTCCTCTCCAAAGCGGTAATGGCCGGCTTCATCCTGGGCTTCGCGATCGGGATCATCATCGACCAGGTTCACGGCCTGCTCGGCGTGCCCAAGCCCTCGGGCTCCTACATCCAGGAGCTCTGGGGCACGATCAAGGAGATCCCCGACACGAACGGCGCCACGCTCCTCGTCGGCGCGAGCTCGCTCGCGTTCCTGCTGCTCGCGCGGTACACGGCGCCAAAGCTTCCGAGGGCGCTGATCGTGATGGCGCTCGCCATCTTGGCCGTGAAAGCCTTCGACCTGCAGGCGCACGGCGTCGCGATCACCGGCGACATCCCGACTGGACTCTTCTCGATCGGCACGCCAGGAATCGGGTGGAGCGACTCCGAAGCGCTCCTGCTCGGGGCGCTCTCCGTGATCTTCGTCGGCTTTTCCGAGTCGCTCGCCGCCGCCCGCTCGGTGTCGTCCAAGCACGGATACGAGATCGATCCGAACCAGGAGCTCGTCGCGCAGGGAATGGCCTGCGGCACGGCCGGCCTCGTGGGTGGGTTCGCGGTCGACGGGAGCCTCTCGAAGACGTCCGTCGCGGATGCCGCCGGTCAGCCGACCCAGATGGCCTCGCTCGTCAACGCCGGCTTCGTGTTGCTCACGATCCTGTTCCTCGCGAGCGTCTTCGAGACCTTGCCGAGCGCGACGCTGAGCGCGGTCGTAATCGACGCGATGATCGGGCTCGTCACCTTCGGATCGCTGAAGCGCTACTACCGCGTCAACCGCTGGGACTGGATCTTCTTCATGGGCGCGATGGCCGGGATCCTGTGCTTCGGGATCATCCAGGGGATCGTCATCGGCGTCGTGCTCTCGCTGGTGCTGTTGATCGCCCGCTCGTCGCAGACGTCTGTGCGGCGACTCGGCCGCGCGCCCGGCTCCGGCGTCTATCACGACGTCGAGAGCCAGGACGGGCTGGAGCTACCCGTGGGAATCGTCGTCGCGCGCGTCGACGGCCCGCTGTTTTTCGCGGACGCGGATCGGTTCCGCAGCGCCATTCAGCAGCTCATGCGCCAGGAGAAGGCGCCGACCGCCGTCGTCCTGGATGCGGAGTCGATCCACCTGAGCGACACCGATGGCGCGGACATCCTCATCCAGATAGCCGAAGAGCTGCGGTCGCAGGAGATCTCGCTCGTCCTTGCGCACGTCCATCCGGACGTCCTTGCGCTCTGGCAGCGCGCCGGAGTCGTCACCGCAGTCGGCAAAGGCTCGCTGTTCGAGTCCGTCGACGAGGCGGTCGCGGCGCTCGAGCACGGACGGACACTCGCCCCCGTTGGGACAGAAGAGGAGGGAGCACCAAGATGACGGAGTCTAGGGGGGAGGAGAGAGGGGTCGCCCACCTCTCGACGACGAACGTCGACGTTCGTCCTACGTGTCGAGCTCGACGAGGTCGCCGAGGGTCGGAATTGGCTCGCGTGGACTAGGCAGGCGTGGTCCGCGCGGGGTAGAGTCCGCGGGCCACACATCGTGGTCCTAACCGAGGGAGAGGGAGGTCATTCTTTGAGAGGTGCTAGGTACCTGATTAGCCTTGCCTTGATCGTGGCGTGCGCTGCCACCTGGGTGGCGTACGCGCTCGGATCACCCACGAAATCGCAGCAGGGCGGGGTCGTCGTCCTCGCGAAGGACAAGGGCATTACCTTTGTCCCGAACAAGTACATCCAGGACAACATGTACTTCGCACCGGGGACAGTGAACGTAAAGAGCGGCGCCTCGCTGACCTTCAAGTTCGGCGACAGGATGGCGATGGAGCCGCACACGCTGACGATCGTGAATAAGCGCGACCTGCCGAAGACAAGTGCGCAGGTCGAGAACTGCAAGCCGTGTCAGAAGTACGCGACGCCACACCTGAAGAACCCGAAGGCGCCGCCGGACGAACACAACCCGATCATCCACTGGGTGCTGGACAAGGGCGAGCCTGGGCTTGACACCGTTGGCGACAGCATCGCGATTCAGCAGCCCGGCCCGCACAAGAGCATCACCGCCAAGGTGACCGCTCCCGCCGGAACAACGCTCTACTTCGTCTGCGC
>JBKOVQ010000169.1:0-6876 GCA_046723985.1 Actinomycetota bacterium
GCTCGGAGATGTGTATAAGAGACAGTCCTCGACGTCGGCCACTCCGCCTCGCTCGAGCTGATCGCCGACCCGCCTTCGGTGACGTTCGGGCGCGGAACGCGCGAAGGCTGGCGGGGCGAGGGTGTCGTACGGCTCCGGAACATCTCCGGCCGGCAGCTCACCGTGTACGTCTCCCCGGGTGACCAGGCGCACGCCACTGTGCGCTTCAGCGTCAGCCCGAAGCGTCTCGTCATCGAGGCCGGCGCAATCGGGAAGGTCCTCCTGCGCACGCCGCCGATCACGATCGCCGAGGGCGAAGCGGTCTCCGGATCGCTCACGGTCACGCCGCTGGCCGGCGTGCCGCTGCAGGTGCCCTGGGCGGTCGTCCTGCGCCCGGCCCGCGCGCTGCTCGGTCCGCTCACGCTGTCGCAGACGTCGTTCAAGCCGTCAGAGTCGAAGCCGGCGATCGTGGTCGTCCGCGCAGGCCGCGTGCTGCGCTCGACCCAGGGCAACACCGTCGTGCCCGTGCTCCGGCTCGATGTCGAGCTCTGGACGGAGGACGGGAAGCGGCTCGGCCTGCTCACCCGCCTCCGCGACCTCCTGCCCGGCCGGTACGCGATCGGACTGACCGGGCGCGGGCCCGGCGGCAACGTCCTCCGGCGCGGCGCCTACCGGCTACGGGTGTTCGGGTGGCCGACCAGCGGCGGCGCTCCTACAGTGAGATCGATCCGATTCAGAATCCGGTGATTCACCAAGACCCGTATCGAACGCATCGAGGACCATCGAGAACAGTCGTACACTCCCGCCGTTCGAGCGGGAACCAAAAGCAAGGAGTGTGATCGTGACCGCAGTCGGCGAAACCGTCTCACATCTTCGCGAGAACCCCTACGAGATCGCGCAGGAGCAGCTCCGCAAGGTCGCGCAAGCGTTCAGCATCGACCACAACCTCGTCAACGTCCTCTCGAGGTGCAAGAAGGCGGTCACCGTCGCCATCCCGGTGACGATGGACGACGGCCACGTCGAGGTGTTCGAGGGCTACCGGGTCACACACAACGTCGCACGAGGGCCGTCGAAGGGCGGGATCCGCTACCACCCCGACGTCACCCTCGACGAGGTGCGCGCACTCTCGATGTGGATGACCTGGAAGTGCTCGCTGATGGGGATCCCGTTCGGCGGCGCCAAGGGCGGTGTGCAGTGCAACCCGAAGAAGCTGTCCGTCCGCGAGCTCGAGGGAATGACCCGCCGCTACACGTCCGAGATCATCAACGAGATCGGGCCGGAGAAGGACATCCCGGCTCCGGACGTCGGCACGAGCCCACGAGAGATGGCGTGGATCTTCGATACCTACTCGATGAACAAGGGCCATTCGGTGCTCGGCGTCGTCACGGGCAAGCCCCTGACCGTCGGCGGCTCGCTCGGCCGGCTCGAGGCGACCGCCCGCGGCGGCGTCTACTGCACGCTCGGGGCGATGGAGAGGCTCGGGCTGACGCCGGCCGAGCAGCGGGTCGTCGTCCAGGGCTTCGGCAACGTCGGCAGCTACTACGCGCTCTTCATGCAGCAGCAAGGCTCGAAGGTGATCGCGATCTCCGACACGAGCGGCGGTCTCTACAACCCGAACGGGATCGACATCTCTTCGGCGATCGCGCACAAGCAGGAGCGCGGGACGCTGAAGGGGCTCGCCGGCGTGGAGGCGATCACGAACGACGAGCTGCTCCTGCTCGAGTGCGACGTGCTCGTACCGTGCGCCCTGGAGCAGGTGATCACCGAAGAGAACGCCGACCGGATCAGGGCGAGGATCGTCTGCGAGGGCGCGAACGGTCCGACGACACCGGCCGCCGACGAGATTCTCGACGAGCGTGGCATCCTCGTCCTGCCCGACGTACTCGCCAATGCCGGCGGCGTCGTGGTCTCGTACTTCGAGTGGGTGCAGGGCCTCCAGGAGTACTTCTGGAAGGAGGACGAGGTCAACGCGAAGCTCAAGGAGATCGTCGACAAGGCGTTCGAGGAAACCTGGCAGATCCACGAGGGGCGCGGCGTCAGCATGCGGCTCGGCGCATACGGGCTCGCCGTCCAGCGAGTCGCCGAGGCGACGATGACGCGGGGGCTGTATCCCTAGCGTCACCGTTTACTACGCCGAAAACTGTCACCTCTGCGAGCGCGCACGGAGCACGCTCGCAGAGCTCCGGTGCGACCACGACTTCGAATTGCGCGAGGTCGACATCGGCGGCGACCCCGAGCTGGAGGAGCAGTACCGCGAGTGGCTGCCGGTGGTCGAGATCGACGGCCGCCGAGCCTTCGTGTACTACGTCGACGCGGCCGCGTTCCTGCGTCGCCTGGGCGCACAAAGTAGGCCCTGAAAATCGACTGACGCAGCCTGCGAAGCCGAATGGCAGAATGGCAGCGTGTTACAAACAGCGACACAAGGAGCGGGTGTGACGGATCGGCTGACCGTCGGAGTCGCCGCGCGACTGAGCCGGTACCTCCAGGTGCTCACGCAGGCGAAGAAGATGGGGAAGGAGCGCATCTCCTCCCAGGAGATATCCGACTACACGAACATCAACGCGACGCAGATCCGCCGCGACCTGTCTGCCTTCGGCAAGTTCGGGAAGCGCGGGGTGGGCTACAACATCGACAGCCTGCTCGGGGAGATTCGGAAGATCCTCAGGACGCAGGGCCAGCACAACATCGCGCTCGTCGGGGCGGGCCGGCTCGGTCAGGCAATCGCCAGCTCCCCGATCTTCGCCGAGCACGGGATCAACATCGCCGCCGTCTTCGACCGCGACCCTGAGGTCATCGGCCACCGCGCGGGCCATGTCGACGTCCAGCCCTACGGAGACCTGAAGAGCGCGGTGCGGGACAAGAACATCATCGTCGGCGTCCTCGCAGTTCCCGCCGGCTCCGCGCAGGCCGTCACGGACGACCTCGTCGACGCCGGAGTGAAGATCATCTTCAACTACAGCGAGGGCCTGCTCGACGTCCCGGGCGACGTCCAGGTACACACCTCGAACCCGGCCGTCGAGCTGCTGCACGCGCTCTACTTCCATCTCGCATAACGCGGGAGAACCATGGTTCTCCCGCGAGCCCTCTCCTTCGCTCGCTCGCTCCGCTCGCATCGCCTGCTGTCGGCGAGCGGCTCGCGGCCGCGTCCGCCATGTCGGTCACGGCCCTGAGCGGGGATGACCACAGCCGCGACTCACTAACCTCACCCCATGAAAATCCTGCTCTGGCACGGGTACCTGCTCGAGGGCACGGGATCGAACATCTACACGCGTGCGATCGCGAGCGAGTGGAGCCGCGCCGGGCACGAGGTGGTCGTCTTCTGCCAGGACCCGGCGCCGGAGCGGTGGGACCTCGCGGGAGCCGAGGTCGTTCGGCCCGACGTCGGAGGCCGCCTGCCCGTCTTCGTCGTCGACCGATACGAAGGGCTCGAGCCGGTCCTGCTCCAGGACATGAGCCCGGGCGAACGGGAGCGGTACGTGGCGCTGAACGCGGCTGCGGTGCGCGAGCACCTGCCCGCCGACCTCGTCTTCGCGAACCACGTCCTGATGGGCGCGCCGGTGGGCGCCGCGTCCGGGATCCGCTTCGGTGTGAAAGCGCACGGGTCCGAGCTCGAGTATTCGATGCGGGGCAACGTCGAGCTCGGAGCGTGGGCGGCCGCTTCGCTCCGCACGGCCGAGGCCGTGTTCGTCGGCTCGGCGCACATTCGTCGGGTGCTCGAGGAGGTGGTGGGGCCGGTCGAACGCGTGCACGAGGTGCCGCCGGGCGTCGATGTCGACCGGTTCGTCCTCCGCCCGCGTGACGAAGCGCTCGCGGCGCTGCTGCGCGAGTGCCGGCAGGACCCACCGAACCCGGGTAACCAGCAGGAGCGCCTTCCGGACGAGGCGAACGCGCAGCGGCTGGACGAGTTCTTCGAGCGCGACGCGCCGACCGTCCTCTACTTCGGGAAGCTGCTCTACAACAAGGGCGTCCACGTGTTGCTCGAGGCGATGCAGGGCGTCGATGCGCGGACGGTCGTCGTCGGGTTCGGCGACTACCGGCACGAGCTCGAGCGCGTCGCACCGACGCGCACGCTCTTCACCGGGCCCCTCGGACATCGCCACCTGGTCAACCTGATCCCGCTCGCCGACGTGGCCGTGGTGCCTTCGATCTTCCCCGAGGCGTTCGGCATGGTCGCGGCCGAAGCCGCGGCCGCCGGCACTCCGCCGCTCGTCGCGCGCCACTCCGGACTGGAGGAGATTGCGATCGGTCTGGAGGAGGCCTACCCGGGCGAGCTCCGCCACCTGACGAGCTTCGAGACCGGCAACTCGCTCGACCTCGCGGACAAGCTCCACCAGCTGCTCGCGTTACCGGCGGAGAGGCGCCGTGCTCTGGGTGAGGCGGCCCGGCGGGTTGCCGAGCAGAAGTGGTCGTGGGCCGGCGTGGCGCGGCGCCTCCTCGAGCCCTTCCAACCCTTGTAACACAGTGTTACTTGGCCTCCGGCCGCCGCGCGAATACCCTGTCGCTTCCATGGGGGACGCGCAGAAGGTGCCCTACGACGAGCTGATCCAGAATGCGCGCGACGCGTTCGAGACCGGCTCCGACTTCACGGTCGCGGTCGAAGAGGAGTTCGCGCTCCTCGATCCCGAGACGCTGTCCCTGGTCAACCGATTCGAGGAAGTCAAGGCGGCCGCCTCCGGTTCCCCCGTCGACGAGCACCTCGTCGGCGAGTTGATCGCGAGTGAGGCCGAGGTCCGCACCGGCCCGTGTAGCGGCTTCGCCGAGGCGTCCGAGCGGATGGGCGAGCGACGGGCACAGCTGTCCGCGCTGGCTTCCAGCCTCGGAATCGTGCTCGGTGCGATCGGCACTCACCCGTGGAGTCGCTGGCAGGACCAGCGGATCATCGATACCCCGCACTACCGCCGGAACGACGAGCTTCTCCGCTACGTCGTCTGGCGGAACAACACGTTCGGCCTGCACGTCCACGTGGGGATCCGCGGAGCCGACCGGGCGGTCGCCGTGCACGACGGACTGCGTCCTTTCATCCCGCACCTGCTGGCGCTGTCGGCGAGCTCGCCGATCGTCGAGGGCGTGAACAGCGGCCTGCATTCCGCGCGCACCGAGATCTTCACCCGCATGTTCCCGCGCTGCGGCGTCCCCGACGCCTACGGGACGTGGGCCGAGTTCGAGGCGTACGTGCGGACGCTCTACGAGACGGGGTCGATCGACGAGCACACGCAGCTCTGGTGGAGCGTCAGACCGCACCTCGCGTATCCGACCGTCGAGCTGAGGATCTGCGACGCCCAGCCCGATCTCCCGGAAGCCCGGGCACTCGCCGCCCTCGGCTACGCGCTGACCGCCCGCGTCGCCCGTGCGGTCGACGAAGGGGAGCCGCTCCCGCAGCCGCCGCCACGGATGATCGAGGAGAACCTCTGGCGTGCGACCCGTTACGGCCTCTCCGGCAGCCTCCTCGATCCCGCGACGTACGAGGTTCGGCCCGCGCGCGCCGAGCTCGAGCGGGTGGCTGAGTGGAGCGCGCCCGTCGGGGTCGAGCTCGGCGTCCAGCTCGCTATTCCGGCTGCCAACGCGGCCGAGCGCCAGATCGCCCGGGTCGACGAAGGCTGGTCGCTCGAAGAGATCTATGCCGAGCAGGTGCACGCGGCGGAGGTGGTCAGTGGCTGACGAGACCGAGAGGCAGGAGCCGGAGCAGTCCCAGGAGGAGCTGCTCGCGCGGCTCGAGGAGGAGTTCGCGAAGCTGAAGGTCGCCGACGTGCTGGTCCAGACGGTCTTCACCGTTTCGTCGCTCGGGTACCGCAGCCTCGGCGAGGAGCACCGAGACCTCGACCAGGCGAAGCTCGCGATCGACGCGCTTCGGGCGCTCGTCCCGGTGATGAAGGATGCCCTTCCCGCCGAGCTCACCCGCGACTTCGATCAGCTGGTCGCGAACATGCAGCTCGCCTACGCGAAGGCTGCGACCTAGGAACGGATCGATGCGGGCCGAATCACGGGCTGTGGGCGGGGAAACCGTGTCGACGCGCACCGACGTTGACCTGATTCGCGTCCGTGCCCACGAGCTTTCGGAGCGGCCGGAGGCCGGCAGTGCGGAGGAGAACTGGCTCCGGGCCGAGCGCGAGCTGAGCGTCGCCCACGACTACGACACCATCGCCTTCGACCTAGAGCGGCTGGGCATCATCGTCTCCCGGCTCCCGGTCGAGGCGGGCGTGATGTGGCGGCTCCAGCTGCCGCGCGGCGAGGTCGTGGAGGCATGGGAGCCGGGGAACGAGGGGCTCGTCCCGCCGCCCGAGATCGCCCGGCTGATCGACAGAGTCGTCGCGGGACGCCCCCTGCTCCCGATGCCGCCGCTCAGTCCCGACGAGGGCGCCGTCCGGCTACGGGTAATGATCGAGGCCCAGCGCCGGGCCCTGCTCGAGCACGATCCCGGCACCCGCCTCGGCGACGACCCCGAGAACCTGCACCAGCACCGGGTCGCGGCCAGGAGGACGCGCGCGTTTCTGCGTGCCGCGCGTGCCTATGTCGACGCCGAGTGGGCCCGCTCGCTCGCCGATCCTCTCCGGGAGCTCGGCCGGGCGACGGGACCGGTGCGCGACCTGGATGTCCTCGCCGAGCACGTGCAGAGCGAGCTGAAGACACTTGACCCGGCCGAACAGATCGGGGCCGACACCTTGACGGCGCAGCTCGAATCCAAGCGCGTGTCGGCCAGGCGGCAGTTGCTCGAGGCTCTCGACGGCGACTCCTACCGCATGCTGCTCGCGCGGCTGCGGATGCGACCGCGACTGGCGGCCGATGTCTCGTCCGTGCCGCTCGACCGGATCGCCCGCAAGGCATTCCGCCGCCTCACGCGCGCCGTCGACGGTCTCGGGCCGGCTCCCGACGCCGACGCCGTCCACCGGCTTCGGATCA
>JBKOVQ010000171.1:0-5676 GCA_046723985.1 Actinomycetota bacterium
AGCTCAGCCTGTCCGACTTCCAGGCGGAGGTCGCCCAGGAGCACGTGAAGTCGGCGAAGCTGTACGACAAGGACCACGTCATCAAGGGCGAGCTGATCGGCGGCGGCCACTACAAGGTGACCGTCCCCGAGCAGTCGACCGACGACATCAGCAACCAGCTGCTCGCGGCCAAGGTCGACCTCGAGGTCGACAACCAGAAGGACCCGCTGTGGCTTGGCCTGCTCTTCCAGGTCCTGCCGTTCATCCTCCTCGTCGGCTTCTTCCTGTTCAACATGAGCCAGATGCAGGGCGGCGGCAGCCGCGTGATGAGCTTCGGGAAGTCGCGCGCCAAGGTCCTCAACAAGGACCACCCGAAGATCACCTTCGACGACGTCGCCGGCCTCGACGAGGCGGTCGAGGAGCTCCAGGAGATCAAGGAGTTCCTGGAGAACCCGAAGAAGTTCCAGGCGCTCGGCGCACGCATCCCCAAGGGCGTGCTGCTGTACGGCCCGCCCGGGACCGGGAAGACGCTGCTTGCGCGGGCGGTCGCCGGCGAAGCCGGGGTGCCGTTCTTCTCGATCTCCGGCTCCGACTTCGTCGAGATGTTCGTCGGCGTCGGTGCCTCGCGCGTCCGCGACCTGTTCGAGCAGGCGAAGCAGGCGGCGCCGTGCATCGTCTTCATGGACGAGATCGACGCCGTCGGGCGTCACCGCGGCGCCGGTCTCGGTGGCGGCCACGACGAGCGCGAGCAGACGCTGAACCAGCTCCTCGTCGAGATGGACGGGTTCGAGCTGAAGGACAACATCATTCTGATCGCGGCCACGAACCGACCCGACATCCTCGACCCGGCGCTCCTCCGCCCCGGCCGCTTCGACCGGCAGATCGTCGTCGACCGGCCGGACCGGAACGGCCGACGGAAGATTCTCGAGGTGCACGCGAAGGGCAAGCCGCTCGCCTCCGAGGTCGACCTCGACACGCTCGCCGCCGGTACCCCAGGCTTCACCGGCGCCGACCTCGCCAACCTCGTGAACGAGGCCGCGCTGCTCGCGGCTCGCCGCGGCAAGAAGGTGATCCAGCAGGAGGAGCTCGAGGAGGGGATCATGCGCGTGATCGCAGGCCC
The DNA here is from genome assembly GCA_046723985.1 of Actinomycetota bacterium. Classification (GTDB taxonomy): domain Bacteria; phylum Actinomycetota; class Thermoleophilia; order Gaiellales; family Gaiellaceae; genus DATBLE01. Next base: position 1,100 of record JBKOVQ010000171.1, read on the forward strand.
CGAGAAGCGCACGCGCCTCTTCTCGGAGGAGGAGCGGAAGATCACCGCCTACCACGAGATGGGGCACGCGCTCGTCGGCCACTACCTCGAGCACACCGACGTGGTGCACAAGATCTCGAGCAGCAGCCGAGGGCAGGCGCTCGGCTACACGATCTCGCTCCCGCGCGAGGACCGATACCTGACGACGAAGTCCGCCCTGATGGACCGGCTGGCGATGACGCTCGGCGGCCGCGCCGCCGAGGAGCTCGTCTTCCACGAGGTGACAACGGGCGCGGCCAACGACCTCGAGCAGGTCACGTCGACGGCGAAGCAGATGATCATGCGCTTCGGGATGAGCGAGAAGCTCGGCCCTCGCGTCCTCGGCCGGAACCATGACATGCCGTTCCTCGGCCGCGAGATGGGCGCTGAGCCCGACTACTCGGAGGAGATCGCCCGCGAGATCGACGACGAGATCCGCCGGGTGATCGAGGAGGCCCACTCGACGGCGCATCAGGTGCTGCGCGACCACATGGACGACCTGCAGCGCCTCTCGGCGATCCTGATCGAGCGCGAGACGATCGACAAGGATCAGTTCGAGCGGCTCCTGGCCGGAGAGTCCGAGGCCGACGTGTTCCCCGAGGAGCCCGCGCCGGCGCCCGAGCCGGAGCCCGCCCAGCGCGAGAAGCGCCCGCGGCCGCAACCGAAGCCGTTCCCGCTGCCCGGCGCGCTCTCCCAGCCGCCTCCGCCCGAAGGCGCCAAGCCGTAGCCGTCGTCGCCACCGCTGGCGCCAGGTCGCTGCGCTAGACACGATCACGGTCGTCTGCGAGGCTCGCTCTCCGGGCATCTGGAAGGAGGCTGGATGAGCATCTGGGCAGGCCGGCTGGCGGCTGCGGTTGGCGCGGCGCTGGCGATCGCGGGCGTCTTCCTCGACGGGTACGCGGGCGCGAGCTACTGGGACTTCGACGGGACGCTCGCCTGGGCCGGGATCGTCCTCGGCGCTGCGGCGCTGCTCATGGTCGCCGCCGACTTCGCCGGCGCACCGATCGACGGCTGGCTCTTCGCGATCGGCGCCGTCCTGGTCGGGTACTGGGGATGGCTTCCAGCGGCGCTTGCCTTCGCCGATCTCGACCAGGTCAAGACCGGTGCCTGGCTGTGTCTTGCGGGCGCGCTCGTCGTCGCAGTCGCCGCCGGGGCGGTGCTCGTCCAGACCGGGCGAGCGACGACGACCCCGAAAGGGATCTCCCTCGCCTCGGTCTTGTCGCTCGTCGGGATCGCGCTCGTGTACCCGGCGATATTCCTCCATGTCGAGCAGGACCAGAGCTACTGGGACGGCCCCGGCGGGCTTCGGTTCTTCGGGATCCTCATGCTCGCGCTGACGAGCCTGTGCGCGCTCGCCTGGGTGCTCACCGCCATCGGGCGGCCAACGCGAGGCGCAGACGCGGCTCTGACGCTCGTCCTGCTCGGCCTCGTCGCCTTCGAACCGGTCGGATCGGCGTTCAACCACTTCGGCGACCTCCAGACCGGTGCCTGGCTCGCCCTCGCGGGCGGCATCCTCGCCGCCGGGGGCACCTGGTCGGCGCGTGCGGCCGAGGCGCCTCGCCCCACGACGGAGGCGACCGAACGGCCGGGGCCGGTGGGCGGCCCGGTCAAGCCGCCCACCGAGGAACGCGCGCAGCTCTAGGCGGCCGCGCCCTTGCTGGCCCAGAAGCGGTTGAGCGCGCCCTGGACCTTGATGATCCAGATGAAGTAGCCGACCAGCGGCAGGAACAGCCAGAAGCCGGTCACGCCGCTCACCGGGGGCTGCTGTCCCTCGCGGGAGTAGAGCTTCCCGACCTCCGAGGGTGAGACGAACCACATCACGATGCCGACGACGATCCAGATCACGAGCCAGAGCACGCCGCCGAGGCCCTCGCCCGAGTAGCGCTTGATCTCGTCGCCCGTCTTGTAGGCCCAGTAGATCAAGTAGATCCCGAGCGTGACCAGGCCGATGAGCGCCACGAACCAGACGCCGCGGGGTTGCCCGACCTGGCCCGACGTCGCCGCGGGCGGTGCGACTGGCTCCGGTGCCGCGGGTGCCTCCGATGCAGGTGGCTCCGGCGCAGGTGGCTCCGGTGGTCCGGGCGGTGCTGCTTCACTCATGCGAACTCCTTCCGAGTGCCAGGGGACACGGCATCAGACCACGGTTCGGGCGGCCGGTCAAATCCGCCGACGTTCAGCGGCTCGACGCGATGCGGGTGGCGAACCAGGCGGCGGCCATGTCTTCGTTGCCGTGTCCGAGCTCGATCGCGCGGCTGAAGCGGGCGAGCGTCTGCGGCGCGAGTCCGAGGTCGACCCCGGCGCCCTCGGCCATCTCGAGGGCGAGGCCGAGGTCCTTCGCCGCCAGCTTCAGCGCGAACGCCGGCGAGTAGTCCCCGGTGACGATCTTCTCGCCCTTTATCTGCGCGTAGGGCGAGTCCATCGGCCGGCCCTCGATCGCGTCGAGGAACCAGCGCTGGTCGAGCCCGAGCGCCTCGGACAACGCCATCGTCTCGCCGAGGTTCTCGACCAGGTTCAGGATCCAGAGGTTGATGGTCAGCTTGAGCTTGGTCCCGGCGCCGGGCTCGTCGGCGAGCCACATCACCCGATTGGAGATCGCGCTCAGCAACTCCTCCGGGCGTGCAGGCCCGGCAGCCAGAACGAGCAGGTCGCCCGCCTCCGCCTGGGGCCGCGACCCGAGGACCGGCGCGTCCAGGAGCCGCGGGTGGCGCGCCGCGAAGCGCTCGGTATCGGCGACGCCGACGGTCGAGGACTGGATCCAGAGGACGTCCGGGTCGAGCTCGGGGATAACCGCGGCAACGGTGGGACCGTCCGCGAGCATGGTGAGCACCGCCTCGGCGCCCTCGACCGCCTCGGCGGGCGTGTCGGCGACGGTTGCGCCCAGCCCTTCCGCCTTCTCGCGCGTCCGGTTCCAGGCGCGCACGTCGTGACCGGCGGCGGCGAGGTTGTGCGCCATCGCGCCGCCCATGATCCCCGTGCCGAGCACCGCGACGCGCATCGCGCAAGCTTACGGGTCTGACCCCGAACAGGTCTGAACGTCCCTACGATTTTCGTGGCATGCGCATCGAGGATCGCTTCCCTCGCCCGTCGGTGATGGGCATCGTCAACGTCACGCCGGACTCCTTCTCCGACGGCGGGGTCAACCTTTGCTCGGACGACGCGGTCGCCTCAGCGCGGCGGATGCTGGACGAGGGCGCTGCGATCGTCGACGTCGGCGGGGAGTCGACGCGACCCGGCGCCGAAGGCGTCTCGCTCGACGAGGAACTGCGCCGGGTGGTGCCCGTCCTGGAGGGTCTCCACGGCGTGCCTATCTCGATCGACACCTCGAAGGCCGGGGTCGCGCGCCGCGCCCTCGAGCTCGGCGCCGAGCTGGTGAACGACGTCACCGCGCTCCGCGGCGATCCGGAGCTCGCCGGCGTCGTCGCCGACGCCGGCGCCTACCTGTGCCTGATGCACATGCAAGGCCAGCCGCGGACGATGCAGGCCGAGCCACGCTACGACGACGTCGTCGCCGAGGTGGCCGCGTTTCTCGAGCAGCGCCTGGCGTTCGCCGTCGAGGCCGGCGTCGCCGAGGAGCGGATCTGCCTCGATCCGGGAATCGGCTTCGGCAAGACGGTCGAACACAACCTCGAGCTCGTCCGCAGGCTCGACGTCCTCCTCGCGCTGGGCCGGCCGGTGGTGATCGGGTTCTCGAGGAAGCGCTCGCTCGGCCGGTTGCTGGGGGAGCCTGAGGCGACGACCGGCTCGCTCGCGGCGAGTCTCGGCGCTGCGATCGCAGCCTACGAGCGCGGGGCCACGATCCTGCGCGTCCACGACGTGCGCGAGACGGTCGATGCCCTGACCGTCGCCGAGGCGATGGCGTGATCCTCGAGCTGCACGGGCTGGAGGTCTTCGGCCGGCACGGAGTGCTGGAGGAGGAGAAGCTCGACGGCCAGACCTTCGTGTACGACGTCGAGCTCGAGCTCGACGAGCCCGCTGCCGACCGGATCGACGCCGCGGTCGACTACCGGCTCGTGGCCGACTGCGTCCGGGAGGTGTCGGACTCGGGCCCGTTCGAGCTCATCGAGACGCTGGCCGCCGCCGTCGCCGATGCTCTCGTCGACCGCCTGGCCGTCTCACGTGTGCGCGTCCGGGTGCGGAAGCGCCGACCCGGAGGCATCGCCGCCGAGTGGTCGGCGGCGACGGCCGAGCGCCGCCCGAAGAGCCGGTGACACGCGCATACGTAGGACTCGGGACGAATCTCGGCGACCGCGCCGCCATGCTGCGCGCGGCGCTCGAGCAGCTCCGCGCCGAGCCCGGCGTCGAGATCGTGGCAGTATCGTCCATTCGAGAGACCGATCCTGTAGGCGTCACCGACCAGCCACGTTTCCTGAATGCGGCCGTTGCTCTCGATACCGAGCTCTCCGCGCGTGAGCTGCTTGAGCGGCTGCTCGGGATCGAGCGGAGGCTTGGCCGCACGCGCGACGGCCCGCGCTTCGGGCCGAGGGGGATCGACCTCGACCTGCTCCTGTACGGTGACGCGCGGATAGACCAGCCTGGGCTCGAGGTGCCTCACCCACGCC
>JBKOVQ010000151.1:0-4545 GCA_046723985.1 Actinomycetota bacterium
AGATCAGTCGAGACGAGGTGCTGCACGTCGCAAAGCTGGCGCGGCTCGCGCTGACCGAGGAGGAGGTCGAGCGCTTCTGCGGGCAGCTGAGCGCCATCCTGGAGGCGGTCGGGAAGGTGTCGGAGCTGGACCTCGAGGGAGTGCCGCCGACGTCACACCCGCTTGACCTGGTCAACGTTTATGCGGAGGACGAGCCGCAGCTGTGCCTTTCGCGCGAGGAGGCGCTGGCGAACGCGCCCGACCCGGAGGGTGGCTTCTTCGGGGTACCGCCGGTATGACGGTCGATACGCTCAGACTGACCGCCGAGGAGGCCTGGCGGCTCATCGACGCCGGAGAGATCTCGGGGGCGGAGCTGTTCGCCGCCTACCGGGCCGCGATCGAGGAGCGCGACCCCGAGCTGCACTGCTTCCTCCGCACCTGCGACGACACCGGCGGCGACGGCCTGCCGATCGCGCTCAAGGACGTGATCGGAACGAAGGGGGTCGAGACGACCGCGGGATCGAAGATCCTCGCCGGCTACGTGCCCGTGTACGACTCGACGGTCGTCACGCGCTGCAAGCAGCATGGCTTCCGCACCCTGGGCAAGACCAACACCGACGAGTTCGCAATGGGCTCGTCGACCGAGAACTCGGCGTACGGGCCGTCCCGGAACCCGTGGGATCCCTCGCGCGTTCCCGGCGGCTCGGGCGGCGGGTCGGCGGCCTCAGTCGCAGCGGGGATGGCGCCGTGGGCGCTCGGCTCTGATACCGGCGGCTCGATCAAGCAGCCGGCCGCACTCTGCGGCAACGTCGGGCTGAGGCCGACGTACGGCACGGTCAGCCGCTACGGGATCGTTGCGTTCGCGTCCTCGCTCGACCAGGTTGGCCCGGTCGCGAAGACCGTGCGCGACTGCGCATTCCTGTACCGCGTGATCGCCGGCCGGGATCCGGCGGATTCGACGACCGTGGAGGTGCCGCCGGTCGAGGTGCCCGAGGGCGAAGACCTGAAGGGGTTGCGGATCGGTGTGCCGGTCGAGATGCGCGATGCGGCCGGAATCGAGCCGGGCGTCGCGGAGGCGGTCGCGCGCGCGGTCGCGCTGTGCGAGGAGCTCGGCGCCGAGGTCGAGGAGTGCTCCCTACCGCGCTCCGTCGAGTACGGCCTGCCGTGCTACTACCTGATCGCGCCTGCCGAGGCGTCCTCCAACCTCGCCCGCTACGACGGCGTCCGCTACGGCTACCGGGCGGACGGCGACGACCTCACTACCGTCTACGAGGGCACCCGCGACGAGGGCTTCGGCGACGAGCCAAAGCGCCGGATCATGCTCGGCACGTACGCGCTCTCCGCCGGCTACTACGAGGCGTACTACGGCAAGGCGCAGCAGGTCCGAACGGTGATCATCCGGGAGCACGCCGCGGTCTTCGAGCGGTTCGACCTGATCGTCTCGGCGACCTCGCCGACCGTCGCCTTTCCGATCGGTGACCGTGCCGACGACCCGCTCGCCATGTACGCCTCCGACCTGCTGACGATCCCCTCGTGCGTCGCCGGGCTGCCCGGGCTCTCAATGCCGTGCGGCCTGTCAGACGGCCTGCCCGTGGGTCTGCAGCTGATCGGCCCGCAGCTGTCCGAGAACGTGATCTTCCGTGTGGGGCACGCGCTCGAGTGTGCGCTCGAGTTCGACTACGTCCCGGAGCGTCTCCGATGACCGAATGGGAAGCCGTCGTCGGGCTCGAGATCCACGTCCACCTGAAGACGCGGACGAAGATGTTCTGCCGCTGCGAGACGGGCTTCGGCGCGCCCGAAAACACCCACACGTGTCCGGTCTGTCTCGCGCACCCGGGCGCCCTCCCGGTCGCGAACGGCACCGCCGTCGAGTGGACGATCAAGCTCGGGCTCGCGCTCGGCTCCGAGATCGCCGAGCGCGCGGTCTTCGCCCGTAAGAACTACTTCTATCCAGACAACCCGAAGGGGTACCAGATCTCCCAGTACGACCTCCCGCTCTGCGTAGGCGGCAAGCTGGTCGTGCCCGGCGAGCCGGAGTTCGAGGTCGGCTTCGTGCGGGCGCACCTGGAGGAGGACGCCGCGAAGACCGTCCACGTCGGCGGCGGAACCGGCCGCAAGGTCGGCGCCGAGCGGTCGCTCATCGACTTCAACCGCGGCGGCACGCCCCTGGTCGAGATCGTTACCCAGCCCGACATCCGCTCGGCCGAGCAGGCCGAGCGCTTCCTCCAGCTCCTGCGTCAGACGATCGTCGCGCTCGGGATCTCGGACGCGCGCATGGAGGAGGGGACGCTCCGCTGCGACGCGAACGTCTCCGTCCGTCCGGCGGGCTCCGACGAGCTGCGGACGCGCTGGGAGCTGAAGAACATGAACTCGTTCCGGTTCATCGGCCGCGGGATCGACGTCGCCGTGCGGGCGCAGATCGCCTTGTACGAGAACAGCGGCGAGGTCGAGCAGCACACGTACGACTACGAGCCGGACACGGACACGCTGACGCCCCACCGGACGAAGGAGGAGGCGGACGACTACCGCTACTTCCCCGAGCCCGACCTCGTCCCGCTCGAGCCGGAGGCGGTATTGGTCGAGCGGCTGCGCGGGGAGCTGCCGCAGCTGCCTGCGGACGCGATCCGGGCGCGCGCGGAGGCGCTCGGCGTGGCCGACGCCTGGGCGCTCGTCACTACGGATCGCGACCCGACCTACGCGGGCCTCGTCGCCGCGGGTGTGGCCGAGCGCGAGGCGTTCAACTTCGTCATGAACCAGCCGATCCCCGAGGGCGCGAACCTCGCGGAGCTCGGAAAAGTGGCGAAGATTTCGAAGGACCTGACCCGGGAGGCCCTGTCGAGCGCGGTCGCCGCGAGCGCGGACGCAGGCTTCGCCGCCGGCGAGTACCTCGGCCAGACGGCGGTTTCGGACACGGGCGAGCTCATGCCGATCGTGGAGGCGATCCTCGCCGCGAACCCCGGCCAGGTGGAGGCGTACCGCGGCGGCAAGGAGGGTCTGCTTGGCTTCTTTGTCGGGCAGGTGATGAAGGAGACCGGGGGCAAGGCGAACCCGAAGGTCGTCAACGAGCTCCTGCGTGAGAAGCTGGGGGCGACGTGATCGACGAGGCGAACGAAACGCTCCAGACGAAGGGCTACTCGGTCGCGCAGCTGAGCGCGGTCGCCGCGCCGCTCCCCGGCAAGGTGCTGCTGAAAGGGTCAAAGATCCTCAGCCCGTTCTCGGATACCGACGAGGTCGTGCTGCGGGTCGTGCGCGAGTTTGTGCCGAGCGCCGCGGACCTCCAGCGGCGCCAGCTCACGCCGACCGAGATCCGGCAGTGGCTCGCGGAGGCGTCGTGATCACGAAGGTGCCGCTTCAGTGCGAGGAGCTCCTCCGCGAGTAGGCCTGGCTCGACGGCCGGTGGGTCGACGCCGACTCGGGCGAAACCTTCGCGGTCACCAACCCGGCCAGGGGTGGAGCTCGCGCGCGTGCCGCGCATGGGCGCCGCCAAGGCGCGCCGCGCGGTCGGGGCGGCCGACCGGGCGCTCTCCCCAGCTGGCGGGGCCGGACCGCCGTCGATCGTGCGCGGATCCTGCGCCGCTGGGCCGATCTGATGCTTGCCCGATCGGCGGATCCTCGTTCTCAAGCAGCCGGTCGGCGTCTCGGCGGGGATCACGCCTTGGAACTTCCCGTCGGCGATGGTCGCTCGCAAGGCGGCGCCTGCGCTGGCCGCCGGCTGCGCGATGGTGCTGAAGCCTGCCGAGCAGACGCCGCTGTCGGCGCTTGCCGTCGCGGTGCTCGCCGAGGAGGCGGGCTTTCCAGCCGGCGTGCTCTCGATCCTCACCGGCGATGCGGATGACGCCCCCGCAATCGGCGCCGAGATGACCTCGAGCCCGCTCGTCCGCAAGGTGGGCTTCACCGGGTCGAACGAGGTCGGGAAGCTGCTGATGACCCAGTGCGCGAAGGGTCCGAAGAAGATTGCGCTCGAGCTCGGCGACAACGCTCCCTTCATCGTCTTCGACGACGCCGGCCTCGACGAGGCCGTGTCGGGGACGCTGCTGAACAAGTACCGGAACTCGGGCCAGACGTGAATCACCGCCAACCGGATCCTCGTCCAGGAGGCGGTCTACGACGAGTACCTAGAGCGCCTCGTCGCCGGGGTCAATCGGCTGAAGGTCGGCGCGGGCGTCGAACCGGAGGTGAAGGTCAGGCCACTGATCGACGAGCCGGCGCTCGCCAAGGTCGAACGCCACGTCGCGGACGCGGTGGGACGGAGGGGCGGAGCTGCACCTCGCAAGAGAGCGCCACGACCTCGGGCGGACGTTCTTCCAGCCGACCGTCCTCACCGGGATCACGTCGCGATGGCGATCAGTTTCGAGGAGACCTTCGGCTCGGTCGCCGCGATCGCGCGCTTCTCCGAGGAGGTAGTCCGGATCGCCAACGACACCCCGTACGGGCTCTCGGCGTACTTCTACAGCCGAGACGTCGGGCGGATCTGGCGCGTCTCCGAGGCGCTCGACCTACGGGATCGTCGGCATTGACACCGGCTTCGTGTCGACCGAGGTCGCACCGTTCGGCGGGATGAAGGAG
>JBKOVQ010000270.1:0-9115 GCA_046723985.1 Actinomycetota bacterium
TCCGGGTCCGCGGGCTCTCCGCTCGCCCGCTTGCGCTCGCCGATCCGCAGGAGAAGCGCTCCGTCGGAATCGTCGGCTACCCGCTGAACGGACCGCTCGACGTCGAGCCGGGGCGGATCGGCAACACGGATCGGGTGCTGAGCGACGACGCGTACGGGCAGGGCCCGGTCGAGCGCACGATCACCAGCCTCGCCGGAGTCGTGCGGCACGGGAACTCCGGCGGGCCGGCGATCGACAGCGTTGGTCGTGTCGAGGCGACGGTGTTCGCGTCGCGGGTCCGGAAGACCGGCGGGTACGGAATCCCGGCGAGCGTCGTTCGGGAGGTGCTCGCGAATGCGAGCGAGCCGGTCTCGACGGGCTCCTGCGCGCCTTGAGCCCGTGCGCTCGGGCTCGGTCGCCCGAGCGCCTCCAACCGCAGCCTCGCCTAGGTGAGGAGTTCCAGGACGGAGAGGGGCTTTCGGTACGGCGCGACGACGTAGACGCCCGCCGCCTGGTCCCGGGCGGCGGCGAGCAGTTCGCGCGCGTGGGCGAAGCCGACCTCGGCCTCGCGCGCGCCCGCCTCACGCAGCTGCTCCTGGAGCTCGTCCGGGACGATGATGCCCGGCACCTCGTTGTGGAGGCGCTGCGCGAGCCGGTAGCTGGTCAGCGGGAAGATGCCGACGAGGACGGGGATCGGTGAGGGTCCGCCGATACGGTTCAGGAACCGGTCGAGGTGATCGAGGTCGTAGACGATCTGGGTCATGGCGAAGCGGGCGCCGGCGTCGACCTTCCGCCGGAACCGGTCGAGCTCCTCGTCCGGGTCATCCGCGTTCGGGTTCAGCGCGACGCCGGTGAAGAACGAGGTCGGTGCGTCGATCGCCTTGCCGTTGAAGTTCTCTCCGCGATTCAGTTGCGAGATCAGGTGCGTCAGCCCGATCGCGTCCACCTCGTAGACGCCGCCCGATCCGGGGTAGTCGCCGACCTCGGGCGGGTCGCCGGTGACCGCGAGGACGTTGCGGATGCCCTCGGCATGGGCGCCGAGCAGGACCGCCTCGAGTCCCATCACGGTCGTGTCCCGGGGCGTCAGGTGAGGGATGGTCTCGATTCCGACGGTGCGCTCGATCGCGGCGGAGACGAACAGCGGGTTCATCCCGACCCGCGCGGTCGCGTTGTCGTTGACGTCCACGCAGGCGCCGATGCCGGCCGAGTGGATCGCCGCGGCCACCTCGATCAGACCCGCGTGGTTGGCGCCGAGCGGAGGGTCGAGCTGCACGGACGTGACGAACCGGCCTTCCCGGAGGTCGGCCGCCAGCCGCGTCTCCGTCTCCTCCCGCTCGACGGCGGCCGCGAGCTCGCGCACGACCACCTCTAGCGGGGCGCGCACTGCGTGCCGCTCGTCGAGAGCTCGGCGGATTGCGCCGATCTCGGTCGGGGTCGTTCCGCAGCAGCCGCCGACGACGGCCGCGCCGAGGTCGCGCGCGTGCGCGGCGAACTCGGAGAAGTACTCGGGTGCGGCGTGGGGGTAGATGACCCGGCTGCCGGACATGCTCGCCAGGCCGATGTTCGGGAGCGCGGCCAGCGGCAGCCCCTGGCCGGCCATCGCCTGGAGCGCGGTGAGCGCGGAGGCCGGACCGGCGCCGTGGTTCGCGCCGATTGCGACCACGTCGAGACCCGACAGCCGCTGCGCCGCCTCGGCCGCGCCGACGCCGCCGATCGTCTCCCCGTCCTCGCCGAAGGTCATCAGCGCGACGATCGGCAGGCTCGAGACCGACCGGACGGCGGCGATCGCGGTCACGAGCTCGTCGAGGTCGAAGAACGTCTCGACCATGAACAGGTCGACTCCGCGGCCGACGAGCAGCTCCGCCTGCTCGGCGAAGAATGGGGCCCGGTCCTCGGGCCAGGCCTCCTCGTTCTCGCCGAGCGGCCCGATCGAGCCGGCGATGAACACCTCCCTGCCGGACACCTGCCGCGCGTCACGGGCGAGCTTGACCGCCGCCTCGTTGATCGCGGCCAGGTCGTCCTCGAGGTAGCGGGAGGCGAGCTTGGGTCGGTTGGCGCCGAACGTGTTCGTCTCGATCAACTCCGCGCCGGCGTTGATGAAGCTGAGGTGGAGCGAAACGACCGTGTCCGGCGCGCGCAGGTTGGCCTCCTCCGGACAGCGGAGGCGCGGGGCGGCTGCCGAGACGAGCGGGCCCATGCCCCCGTCGGCCACGATCGGCGGCCCGGTGCGGATCCGGTCGAGGACGCCGGGCATGCGTCGGACTCTAGTTGGCGACCCCCTCAAGCTCCGAGCCCCCGCTGCCGATATAGAGGTAGCTCCTCTTCGCCCAGGGACTGACGGCAACCATTCCTGCGGGCCAAGGAGTCTGAAAAGCGGCGGGCGCAAGCCCGCCGCTTGCGCTTTCGGGACTGGCCCGATAGGGGCAGTCCCGAAATTTCCTCTTCCCAAACGGCGAGGCTCGTACTACGATCCTGCCCGCTAGGGTGGGCCGGGGAAAGAGACGACAGACTCCGGCTCTTTTTGCGTTCCAGGTAGGTCAACCGACAACCCGCCAGTTGCGCGAGAAAGCCGAGGTTCAGTGCTCACCGTCGATATCGCTCTTCCGGAGGTCGAGGAACTCCAGAAGCTCGTTCAGACCGGCGTCGAACGGGGCTTCCTTACGTACGACGAGATCGTCGCCGGGCTCGAGGACGTCGAGCTCACGAAGGAACAGGTCGAGGACTTCTACACCTACCTGATCGACCACGGGGTCGATCTGATGGAGGGGGAGCAACACAAGCATCCTCCTCACGAGGAGCCGGCCCTCGCCGAGGAAGAAAAGGGCCCGAAGCTCGACCTGACCGTCGAGCCGTCGCTCGACTCGCTGCGCCTCTACCTGCGTGAGATCGGCAAGGTGCCGCTCCTCACCGCCGACCAGGAGGTCTACCTGGCGAAACGGATCGAACGTGGCGACCTGATCGCGAAGACTCAGATGATCGAGGCGAACCTCCGCCTGGTGGTGTCGATCGCGAAGAGCTACCTCGGCCGCGGCCTCTCGTTCCTCGACCTGATCCAGGAAGGGTCGCTCGGCCTGATCCGCGCGGTCGAGAAGTTCGACTACCGGAAAGGCTACAAGTTCTCCACCTATGCGACCTGGTGGATCCGGCAGGCGGTCACGCGGGCGATCGCGGACAAGGCGCGGACGATCCGCATCCCGGTACACATGGTCGAGAAGCTGAACAAGGTCGTCCACATCGAGCGCCAGCTCGTCCAGCGCCTCGGCCGCGAACCTCGGCCGGACGAGATCGCCGAGGAGCTCGAGATGACGACCGACGAGGTGCGCGAGATCCTGCGGATGGCGCAGCACCCCGTGTCGCTGGAGAAGCCGATCGGCGAGGAGGAGGAGTCGGAGCTCGGCGACTTCGTTCAGGACGACATGGCCGAGTCGCCCGACGAGCAGGCCTCGCTCTCGCTTCGGCGGGAGGACATCGAGCAGGCACTCGACTCGCTTCCGGAGCGCGAGCGGAAGGTGATCGAGCTGCGGTTCGGTCTCAAGGGCGAGCAGCCGTGCACGCTGGAGGAGGTCGGCCGGGCGTTCGGCGTCACCCGCGAGCGCATCCGCCAGATCGAGAACAACACTCTCAAGAAACTCGAGTCGCTGCCCGAAGCCCAGGGTCTCAAAGACTGCGTCTAGTAGCACGGGGGGAACGGCCGGTTCCCCCCGTGAGCCCCCCTCCCTGAGCAGCGTGCTCACGGCAGGCGGTCGTGTGCCGCGCCCGCCATGTCGGTTGCGGCGACGAAGACCCAAACCGCCACGAGGAGTGGTCCGCCGGACGGCGAACTAGTGTTGGCCTCGGGGCGGGTCGTCGTCGCCGTCATGGACGGGCCGCCTCGGGGCAGCCTCTAGACTCGATCGGCGATGTTGACCGAACTCGGTCTGTACAAGCTTCTCGACGAGAACCCCGAGCGGACCTGGCCGGTCGCGCGTGGGCTCGTCATCCCGATCGCGAGGGTGATCGTCCCCAGCTGGGGGTACGGGCACGAGCGCATTCCGGTCGACGGCGCGGCGGTAGTGGCGTCCAACCACTTCTCCGAGGTCGATCCGGTCGTGGTCGGCCTGCACAGCACCCGGACGCTCTACTACATGGCGAAGATCGAGCTGCTCTCGATCCCGATCGCCGGGGAGATCCTGCGTTGGACCGGTGCCTTCGCGGTCCGGCGCGGCGAGGGCGACCGCGACGCGCTGCGGGTCGCCCGCTGGGCCGTCCACAACGGTCACGTGGCGGGGATCTTCGCCGAGGGCACGCGCCAGCAGTTCGGCTATCCGGGCCCCATGCACCCGGGCGCCGCGATGCTCGCGATCCAGGAGGGCGTCCCGCTCGTCCCGTGCGGGGTCGACAGCTTCGGCTGGAGCCTGAAGAACCGCCGCATGTGCGCGATCGTCTGGGGCGGTCCCGTGACGCTCGACTTCCCGCGCACGGGCAAGGGCTACAAGGAGGGCACCGCGATCGTCGAAGAGCTGGTCACGGGGCTCTGGCGCCAGGCGGCGCAGGCGGTTGCCGACGGCTTCCCGGAGACGATCGAGGGCGGGCTGACGCGGCGGCGGGAGCTCCCGCCCAGCGACACGTACATCTATCCCGAGCTGCCGGCCTGGCCCAAGGAGGAGTGGGCTGCGACACCCCTCGGGCCCGTCTACCGAGACAGTCGCTGACCTGACAGACGCCTGACGCGGTCTTTACATAGACCTGTGGTTGCGCGTCCCAGACTCGTCGCGATGGAGGCGATCGACAACGGGGCCCGATGAGACGCTACGGCGTTGTTCTCGTCAGCACGCTGGTCGGAGTCGCCGGCATCGTCGCCGCCGGAGCGGCGTCCGCCGGGTTCGGCTCGAACAGCGGGGCGCGCTCGTTCGCGCACGTTTCTCGGGCGAAGGCCGCCGGTGGGAGGAAAGCGACCTCGCTCGCCCAGCTGCGCGGCGTCAACTTCGTCAGCGGCTGCCGCTTCAGCCATCGGAACAACGACGACCCGATCGTCTTTCCCGGACAGCCGGGCAAGTCGCACGACCACACCTTCATCGGCAACGACACGACGAACGCGTTCTCGACGCTCGGCACGCTGCTCGGCGCCTCGTCCTCCTGCCGGCGCGCCGGTGACACCGCCGCGTACTGGGTGCCGACGCTGATCTCGGGCTCGGGGACGATGATCTTCCCGCGCGCGGCGACGGTCTACTACCGCCGCCACACGCTCGATCCGGTGCAGCCGTTCCCGGCCGGCTTCGAGCTGGTCGCCGGGAACGCGAAGGCGACGGCGCCCCAGGCCCTCAGGGTGACGTCCTGGAACTGCGGCCCGGCGGGCGGCGTCCGCCCGCAGAGCACCATTCCGACCTGCCCCGACGCGGGCACGCGCGGGCTGGCGCTGCACGTCCAGTTCCCGAACTGCTGGGACGGAACGAGCCTCGACTCGCCGGACCACCAGAGCCACATGGCGTACTCGGCGCGCGGGCGCTGCCCCGCCGACCACCCCGTCGCCGTGCCGGCGCTCCAGGTCAACATCCGCTACCCGAGCGCGGGCGGCGACGGGATCGTGCTCGCGTCCGGGGGCCAGTACTCCGGGCACGCCGACTTCTTCAACGCCTGGAACCAGGCGACGCTCCAGCAGCTGGTGAGCGGATGCCTGAACGCGCTGCGCCACTGCGGGCGTGGCGTCTAATGCTGTAGGGGACGACCCAAGAGTGGAGGGCCGCCGGGAGAGCGGCCCTCCACGAGTCGTCGGTCGATTTACGGCTTGTGCGTCGCGACCTGCACGAGCCGGGTTCCGGAGATCCCGGCCAGGGTCGGGTCGCCAGAGCGGTACGCCTTGACGAAGAACTGCACGCTGTAGCCGTTCTTGATCGGGAAGTCCGATCGCGGCTGGATGCTGTACGAGACTGTTCCATCGCTGCCGGTCGGAGCGTCGGTCGGGGTCGAGCTGACGATCGGCGTGGACCGGATGAAGACGAGCGCCCCCTGGACGAGACGACCCTTCGTGTCCTTGACCGTGATCGTCACGCGGATCGGAGCGCTCTTCGACGTGACCGGGTTCGGGTTGAAGACGACCTTGTCGACGACCAGCCGCTCGCCGGCAGGTCCGACGTCGGCGACCTTGACGGTGTTCCCGCCCCCGCCGCCGCCGCTCGACTTGACCACGTCGGTCGTCTCGGAAACTGCCGACGATTGCCCGACGCTGTTCTTGGCCATGACCTTGACCCGCAGGCGCTTCCCGACGTCGTCCTTCGCGACCGTGTACGTCGACCCCGATTGCCCGGTTCCCGAGCAGGACGTGATGTCGGCGTTGCAGGTCTGCCAGTTGAGCGTGTACGAGATCGGAGTCGTGCCCTGCCAGGTGCCCGTGGTCGCGGTCAGCTTCTCCCCCACGACCGCGCTGCCGGAGACCGTCGGGGCGGTGAGCTCCGCGGGCGCGTTTGCCTTCCCCGGAACCTCGCCCGTCGCGTTCGAGTTCGCGGTGGCGGACCCCTCGGAGTTCTTCGCCGTCACCTCGAACCTGAGCGTGTGCCCGGCGTCGGCCTTGACCACGGTGTACGACGTGCCGGTCGCGTTCGGGATCTTGTCGCAGCTGAGCGCGTCCTCGTTGCAGCGCCTCCACTGGTACGTGTACGTGATCGGCTCCGTCCCGTTCCAAGCGCCCTTGTTGCCGGTGAGCGTCGCTCCGATGACAACGGCGATCTTCGACGCGATGAACGGCTCCTGCTGGTTGCTCGGCTTGGTCTGGCTTCGGCCCGTGGCGCTGCCGGCGACGACGAGCGCCGTAAGCACGGCGACGCCGCCGAGGAGGACGGCGATCCTGGGCGTGCGTTGCTGCATGTCGGTCTCTCCTTTCTCTCGGTTGCGGAAGCATGCACGGCGCCTTCTCCAGGCGCCAATCACGGGCCCGACAGACGCGAGTTACGAGCCGATCAGTGAGGAGCAGGCGGGCGCGTTCTGGAATGCGGTCTGGATCGTGCCCTTCGGATCGGCCTGCTTCACGTCGTTGTAGGCGGTGGAGACCTGCGTGCCGACCGTCGCCAGGGTGGCGGTCACCGTCGAAACCGCGCTCAGGATCTCGCTCGCGTTCGACACGTCCGACACCGCGCTCTCGATCGTATCGGCGTCCTTGGCGAGACCGTCTTTGAGGGAGTCGAGCGTGTCCTTCGCCTCCGAGTTCGAGGTGGGCGGCGAGCCGAGCGCCTTGACGTCGTCACCGAAGGTCTGCGTGGCCGACTTTGCCTTGTCGAGGGCCTGGTCGAGGCTGTCCTTCGTGATCTGCCCGTTCTTCAGCGTGTCGCCGAGGGAGGTGAGGGACGACACATAGGTGTTCGTCGCCGTGCAGAGGTCGTTCGCCCACGCCTGCATCGCCTCAGCCTCCGTCGTGGTGGTCGAGCCGCCCGACCCGCCGCAGGCGGCGCCCAGGAGGACGATCAGCATCGCGCCTCCGGCGATCGCCAGGTGCCACCTGAAAATGCGCTTCATCGGAGGTACTCCGCGCGAACTGTACCGCGCGGCTTCCGGCTCCGCGATTACCGCTCAGCCGCGAGCCGATCTACCATCCGCAGGCGATGGCTGACGATGCGGGCACCGGCAGTCCCGACCCGGATGGGTTCGCCGCCCGGCTGAGCCGGATGGCGCTGGGGCCGGCGCGGGCTGCCGCCCGCTCCGGCCGTGAGGCCCTGACCACCGAGGCGGAGCGCGCGATCGAGGGCTTCCTCGCCGGTCCGCTGCCCGAGACCGTCGCCCGCTCGCTCGTCGAGCACCACGTCGTCGAGAGGGCGGTCGCCGAGTGGCTGGAGTCGATGGCCGCCCAGCGCGAGTCCAGCCCCGAACGCGAGCGGTTCGAGCGGGCGCTGGAGAAGACGCTGACCGACCCGGCGTTCGAACGCCGTGTTGCCGACGTCGGCGAGCGAGTCGTCCAGAGCGCCGCGTTCAGGCGGGCCATGTCAGCGGCGCTCGAGAGCCCGGAGGTGCGGCACGCGCTGACCCGCCAGACGGTGGGCTTCGGTGCAGAGATCGGGGCTGCCGTCCGCAGATCCGGCCGCCGCGTGGACGATCGGACGGAGACGGCCGCCCGGAAGATCGTGGGCCGTCGGCCGGCGGCGACGTCCGCATTCGGCGGACTGGCGACCCGCGGGCTTGCGATCGTGCTCGACCTGGTGCTCGCCCACGCCGTATTCCTCTTCGTCGCGGGATCGGTTGCGTTGATCACCTCGCTGGCGGGGAACCTGGAGTCGGGCTGGCTCGCCGGCGCGATCGCCTCCGCGGGCTGGGCGGTCGTGGTCGTGACCTACTTCGTCGCGTTCTGGAGCACGACCGGCCAGACGCCTGGGATGCGGTTGCTGCGCCTCCGGGTGCTCGCCGGATCGGGGTCGCCGCCCTCCGTCTGGCGGTCGCTCGTACGGTTCGCCGGCTTGATCCTGGCAATCGCCCCGATGCTTCTCGGCTTCGTCCCGGTGCTCTTCGACGACCGGCGGCGCGCTCTTCAGGACTACATCGCCGGGACCACGGTTCGAGCCGAACCCTAGGGGTGCATAAACACGCAGGCGGGTATGCCTGCTGCGTGATGCATTCGCCCTCGCACCTCCTGCTCACCCTCGTGCTGAGCGCGGGAGCGGGCGCGCTGATGGTGCGAATCGGCGTGCAGGCGAAGCTGCTGGAATGGCGGTACCGGAGACGACGGTGCCCGGCGTGTGGGCGACTGCGCTCGGGCGGCGTCTGCCGGCACTGCGCCGACTGACCGCTCGCGCGTTAGACCTTTCGTTTCGGCAGCTTCGAGAACTCGTCCCTCGTCAGGCCGAGCTCGATCGCATTGGTCTCCAGCGTCGCCACCGACTCGATCGGCACCGACACGAGGCGCTTCCACCACAGGTGACCGCGCTCGACCGCGACGTGTGTGATCGCGCCCGAGTCGACCGCCACGGAGTGAACCGTCCCGACCTCCTGGCCGTCGGATGACACGACGAGGCTGGAGCGGCGAATCTCGACCTCTCCCTTGGGGACGCGGTCGTAGGTGACGCCGACGTTCGGGTCGATGTCGGCGGTGTAGACGCCGAGGTCCGCTCCCTGGTAGCTCGGCATCATCACGACGTCCTCGACGCCCACGTCCCACTGCGCGTCGGGCGCGGGGCGC
>JBKOVQ010000197.1:0-8238 GCA_046723985.1 Actinomycetota bacterium
ACGCGCATCGTCCGCGGCCGGCGCTGCGGGAGCGTCTGCGTGGCGAGGACGTGCTCGACCTCGGAGGTGCCGATCCCGAAGGCGAGGGCGCCGAATGCGCCGTGCGTCGAGGTGTGGCTGTCGCCGCAGACGATCGTCATCCCCGGCTGCGTGACGCCGAGCTCGGGACCGATCACGTGGACGATGCCCTCCCGGCCGCTCCCGGTGGCGAAGAGCGGGACCCCGAAGTCCTCGCAGTTCCGGCGCAGCGCGTCCAGCTGCGCCCGCGCGAGCGGGTCGGTGACCGGCCCGTCGACCGTCGGCACGTTGTGGTCCATCGTCGCCAGCGACCGGTCCGGCCGTCGGACCCTGCGACCCGCCAGCCGCAGACCCTCGAAGGCCTGCGGCGAGGTGACCTCGTGGATCAGGTGCAGGTCGACGTACAAGAGGTCCGGTCCGTCGCCGTCGCCGCGGACGACGTGCGCGTCCCAGACCTTCTCGAACAGCGTCGCGCCCACGTCAGTCGTCCCCGTTCCGCGCAGGATACGAGCCGAACACCTTCAGGCGACGGGTGTTCGCCCGCACCTCGGCGAGGGCGCCGCGAATCGGCTCGTCGAGCGGATGGCCGGCGAGGACGGCGTGGAAGCAGTAGCGCCACGGCGTCCCGGGGATCGGGCGCGAGACGAGCTGGACGAGGTCGATGCCGTGCCGTGCGAACGGCTCGATCGCCCGATGGAGCGCACCGGGCCGGTGGTCGGTGACGAACGTGAACGCGATCCGCCAGTCTTCGCCGTTGCCGTCGAGCCGCGTGTGGGTCGCGACCGAGACGAAGCGCGTGTACGTCTCGGGATGGTCGCCGACGTCGCCGGCGATCACGGTCAGGCCGTGCAGGACGGCGGCCCGCTCGCCGGCGATCGCCGCCTCGGCCGGATCCCCCCGCTCGGCCAACTCCGCAGCGGCCTCGGCCGTGGAGCCGGTCGCGATCGCCGTCGCCCAGGGCATCGCCGCCAGCAGGCGGCGGCACTGGTCGAGGGCGGCCGCGTGCGAGCGCACGACCCGGATCTCCTCCAGCGGAACATCGTCGATTCCGAGCAGGCAGTGGCGGACGCGGAGCACGGTCTCGCTCGCGATCGTCAGCGGCGTTTCCTGGAGCAGGTCATGCGTCTCGGCGATCGGGCCGACGAGCGTGCTCTCGATCGGCAGGACGCCGAACTCGACCTCGCCGGCGATCGTCGCCTGCGCGACGGCGGTGAAGCTCGGCAGTGCCAGGATCCTGGCCGGTTCGGCGAAGAGCCGGTCGCACGCGGTGGCCGCGTGTGCTCCGTCCCGGCCGGGGTAGGCGACGCTGACGGCCTTCACGTGCGGCTCACCATCGCTTCAGGCTGACCGCGATCGGCAGCTCGCACCGGGCACACACGCGCATCGCTGCGCCGCGGCGCTCGGCGCGCTCGACCGCAAGCGGTACTGCGCAGGAGCAGTAGAACGCCTGCACCGGAGGCGGGGTCGGGACGGACGTGGTCTTGGTTGTCGAGTCGGTGTGCATCTCACCGCCCTTTCGGACAGAAGGGAAGACGTCGTGCGTGGGGTCCGCCTTGGGGTGCCTAGCCGACGAGGGCGGAAGGAACGCCGGCTAGCGCGTAAAGACGCGCGCGCCGAGATTCGCGAGAAGGAGAATCGACCGAAGTTCGCGGGCGCGCTGCATCGGACCAAACAGAGTACGGGCGAACACAGCCTCCGTCAACGTTCGAGCTCGACCAGCACGGCCGCGGACGCGTCCCTCGTGGTCGCGTTCCCACCGAGGTCGTGGGTCGGGGCGAGGTCGAGCGCCCGGTCGACCGCCTTCGAGAGCCGCCGCGCCTCGTCCGGCCGGCCGAGTCCGTGCTCGAGCATCAGCGCCGCCGAGTAGAGCATCGCCGCCGGGTTCGCGATGCCGCGGCCGGCGATGTCGGGCGCCGAGCCGTGCACCGGCTCGAAGATCCCGGGGCCGGCGTCTCCCAGGCTGGCCGACGCGGCGAGCCCGAGCCCGCCGGTGACTGCTCCGGCCTCGTCGGAGAGGATGTCCCCGAACGTGTTCTCGGTCAGGAGCACGTCGAAGCGCTCCGGCGCGGTGACCAGCTGCATGGCGGCCGTGTCGACGAGCACGTGCTCCAGCTCCACGTCCGTGTAGTCGGCGGCGACCTCGGTGACCACGCGCCGCCACATGCGCGACGTCTCGAGCACGTTCGCCTTGTCGACGGAGGTGACCAGCCTGCGCCGCGCACGGGCGAGCTCGAAGCTGCGGCGGGCGATCCGCTCCACCTGGGTCGGGTGGTACTCGAGCGTGTCGAACACCGTCCCGTCCTCGCGGATCCCCTTCGGCCCGTAGTAGAGCCCGCCGACGAGCTCGCGGACGACGAGCAGGTCGACCGTCCCTTTGCGCGCGGGCCGGAGGTTCGCGTAGACGTCGAGTGCCTTGCGGAGCCCGATCAGGCCCTGCTCAGGCCGGACGTCGGCGGCGTCGAACCGCGGCAGGCCGACCGCCCCGAGAAGGACGGCGTCAGCGGCCAGACAGGCGGCGAGCGTGTCTTCCGGGAGCGGCGTGCCCGTTTCCAGGATGGCCGCGCCGCCGAAGAGGTGCTCTTCGACCTCGAGCTCGGGGACGAGGACGGAGAGCACGTCCCGTGCCACCGCCGCCACCTCTGCCCCGATCCCGTCTCCGGGTAGGCAGGCGACCTTCACGCGATGGCGAGTGTCCCACGATCGGCGGCGAGGCGCTCCGAGAGCGCGACCACATCGCCGACGACGATCAGCGCCGGGGAGCGCAAGTCAGCTGCGGACTCCGCGATCGTCGCGAGCGGCGCCGTCACCGCCTCCTCGTCCGGCGTCGTGCCGGCCGAGATCACCGCAGCCGGCGTCTGCGGGTCCAGCCCGTGTGAGAGGAGCCCTTCGGCGATCTCCGGCAGTCGGGCGAGCCCCATGAAGAGGACGAGCGTGCCTCCGGCGCGAGCGAGGGCGGTGAAGTCGAGCGGGCCCTGGGCGTTGACGATCGTCACCTGCGACGAGACGCCCCGGTGGGTGACCGGGATCCCCGCCGCGGCCGGGACCGCGCTCAGCGACGACACACCGGGGACGACCTCGAACGGGACGCCGGGTTCGGCCAGCGCGAGCGCCTCCTCGCCGCCGCGTCCGAAGACGAACGGGTCGCCGCCCTTGAGGCGAACGACGTTCAGGCCCCGCCGCCCGTAGGCGACGAGCAGGCTGTTGATCTCGTCCTGGTCCATGTGCTCGCGCCCGATCAGGATCGCGTCCGCGGGCGCCTCTGCGACCAGCTCGTCCGAGACCAGCCGGTCGTGCACGAGGACGTCGCAGGAGCGGATCAGCTCCAGCCCGCGTGCAGTGATCAGCCCGGGATCGCCTGGCCCGGCGCCGACGAGGAACACCGTCACCGGAGAGACTCCTCGACGATCGACTCGAAGTAGTCGCGGCGCGCGGCGTACGAGTGGTAGTGGCGACGCGCCCACGGCCGCAGATCGCGGAGGCGCCGGGCAAGCGCGACGTGTTCGTCGCCGATCCGGGCTCCGAGCTCGTCGCGCAGCCGCTTCGCCAGCGCGGGCGAGGCGCCGCCGGTCGATACCGCGAGCGCGATCGGGTCGCGGCGGTACACCGCCGGCAGGATGAAGCTGCACAGATCCGGCGTGTCGACGACGTTGACGAGCATCGACCGCTCCTCCCCGTCCCGGAAGATGCGATCGTTGACCGAGCGCACCGGCGTCGCTGCGACGGCGAGGAAGTGTCCGTCGAGATCGGCGGTCTCGTAGCGCTTCCGCCGCACGTGCACCGGCAGGCGCTCGAGCTCGGGCTCGATCTGCGGCGCGACCACGGTGACGACCGCTCCGCACTCCAGCAGGCCCTTGGCCTTCTCGAGCCCGACCTTGCCGCCGCCCACGACCAGGCAGTTGCGGCCGTTCAGGTCGAGGCACGCCAGGTAGTAGCGCTTCTCGTCGGTCATACGGCCACGCTCGAGACGCGCGCCCCCTGGCGGTCGAGCCGGAGCGAGACCTCGAGCTCGCCCGCGGCGATCGCGAGCGAGAAGGCGCCGGGCCCGACCGCGGTCAGTTCGACCGAGCCGAGCTCCCGACCCTCGAGCGCACGGAGGGCGGCGGTGACCTCCCGAGCACTCTCGGCCAGCTCGGCCCCGCGCGGCAGCCGTCGATAGAGCGAGAGGGCGGCCTGCTCGCCGCCAGGCCCGTAGTGGGCGCGGATCCGGCCGCTCTGGAGGCCGAGCTCGAGCAGCTCCTCGAGCGTCTGTGCGTCTTCGCCCTCCACCTCGCCCTCGTCGATCGCCGACACGAGCCCTGCAAGCCGCTCGCGATAGTCCTCCCCGGAGGCGAGCGCGCGGACCGCCTGAGCCTCGGCCAGGGCGACCTCGCGGGCCTGACCGTCCACCCGGACCGGGCTAGTCATCGTGTTCACCGATCAGCGCACGCAGCTCGTGCTCCAGACCGCCGGTCTCGACCGCGCAATGGATCCCGCATTCCTTCGGCGCGTTCACCTCCCACCACCAGCGGCCGTCACGTCCCTCCTCGCCGGGGGCGAGTGCGCGCGTGCACGGTGCGCAGCCGATCGAGGTGTAGCCGCGATCGTAGAGGGCGTGGTACGGGATGTCCCGCTCACGCACGTAGTCCCAGACCTCGTCCTCGGTCCACTCGGCGAGCGGGTTGAGCTTGACGATCCCGCCGTGATCGTGGTCGATCTCGACCTTGCGGATGTCGGTCCGGCTTGCCCACTGGTCGCGGCGCAGACCGGTGATCCACGCGTCGAGCGTGGCCAGGTGGCGGGTGAGCGGCCGCACCTTGCGCACGTGGCAGCAGAGCAGCCGGTTCTCCACCTCGCGGTAGAAGAGGTTCGGCCCGTGCCGGTTGACCATCGCTTGCACCTGTCGCGCGTTCGGGGAGAGAAGGTCGAGCTCCATCCCGGGGTAGCGCTCTCGCAACTGCTCGATCAGCTCGTACGTCTCTGTCGGCAGGCGGCCGGTGTCCACGCTGAAGACCCGGATCCCGGGGTCGAGCTCGTACGCCATGTCGAGGAGCGCAACCCCGTCGATCTGGAAGGCGGTCGAGAGCGCGATCCGCGGCGAGAACCGCTCGAGCGACCACTCGAGCAGCTCCCACGGCTCGCGGCCCTCGAACTCGATCGAGAGCTCGCCCGCCTCGAGATCGTCGATCAGGTCGATCATGCCGCCTCAGCCTCCCTTTCTCGTGCACGCGCCGGCTCGCGGCCGACCAGGATTCCGAGCTCGTCGTCGCTCGTGCGGTCGCTGAACTCACGGAAGGTCTCGCCGTCCCGACGCTGGGCGAGCCAGCCCTGGACGAGACGCTCCACCGTCTCGTCGAGCTCTTCGGTTGGCACGCGCCGGAAAACCGGCCGGGCGATCGCGGCCTGGGGGCCGAGCCCGCCGCGCAGGAACACGTCGTACGCCTGGCGCCGCCGCCCCTCCTCGTCGCGCACGGTGGTGCCCTGGAAGCCGAGGTCGCCGACCCAGTGCTGGGCGCAGGCGTGCGGGCAGCCGTCGAGGTGGAGCCGGAGGCCGGCGATGTCGTCGCCGAAGCGCTCCTCCAGATGGCGGATGAGAGCGTCGGCGCGCGGCTTGGTCTCGGTCACCGAGAAGTTGCAGTGCGGCTCGCCGGTGCAGGCGATCGACGCCGCCCGCACAGGGTTCACGTCCAGCGGAAAGCCGATCTCGGCGAGCTGGGCGACGGTCTCGTCGACCCGCTCGTCCGGCACGTTGGTGACGACGAAGTTCTGCTGGCGCGTGACGCGGACGTCGCCGCCGAGGTCCTCCGCCAGCTCGGCGACCGCGATCAGCTGGTCGCCGGTGACGAGGCCGACGTGAACCGGGACCCCGATGTAGGACGTGCCCGGCTCGCGCTGCGGGAAGACGCCGACGTGGTCGGAGAACGCAGCCGGAGGTGGGAGCTCGAAGCGAAGAAGCGTGCGCCCCAGCCGCCGCTCGACCTCGTCCCGCATCCCGTCCGGCCCGTAGTCGTCGACCATGAACTTCATCCGCGCCTTGACGCGGGAGACGCGGTAGCGCAGGTCCTCCTTCCAGGCGTCGAGCAGCGCGCGGAGGACGTCGACCGCCTCCCCTCTGGGGACGAAGACGCCGAGGTCGCGGGCGATCCGCGGCACCGACGACAGCCCGCCGCCGACCAACACGCCGAACCCTTCGACTCCGTCGTGGACGGCGCCGACGAGGGCGATGCAGTTGATCTCGGGCGCGTTACAACGGCCGGCGCAGGCGGCGATCGTGATCTTGTGCTTGCGCGGGAGGTTCGAGTAGTCGGGGTTGCCGTAGAAGAACGCCGCCGCCTCGTCGACGACCGGCTGCGCGTCGAACAGCTCGTCCGGTGCAAGTCCGGCGACCGGGCAGCCGGTGATGTTGCGAACGGCGTCCCCGCAGCCGCCGGCGGACGTCAGCCCGGCCGCGTGCAGCCGGTCGAACACCTCCGGCAGCGCGCCGAGCTCCAGCCAGTGCAGCTGGACGTTCTGGCGGGTCGACAGCTCTCCCTCGCCGCGGCCGAACTGGTTCGAGATCTCGCCGATCGCCCGCAGGCCCTGGGCGCTGACCCGCCCGCCGGGGAGCTTGATCCGGAGCATGAAGGTTCCGACCTTGGGCTTGTCGTGGTAGAGCCCCCACCACTTGAGCCGCACCATGTCTTCCTCGGGCACCTGCTCGTAGCCCGCGGCGATCAGCGCCGGCAGCTCGTCGAGGATCCCGAGTGGGCTCTTGTCGCGCTTGAGCCGCTCGACGGGATTGCGCTTGTAGACGAGCTCCCAGTCGGGCGGGGGAGCGGGAGGCCGGGTGCGCGGTGGGGCCGCCATCCGGGGACCTTAGCGAATCTAGCTATAGAAAGTAAAGTGACTTCCGGAAGGGAAGTCTTGTCTGTTCATGCCGCCGCGAGCCGGTCGAGGACCGCGTCGGCGTCGGCGGCGATGTGCACCGGCTGGAGCCGGTGCGCGACCGGCCCCGGCGTCTTCAGGCCGTCGCCGGTGACGAGCAGGACAACGCGATCGTCGGGCCCTGCGCCCCCGGCGGCGATCGCTTCGCGCAGGGCGCCGAGCGTGACGCCCGCCGCCGTCTCGCCGAACACTCCGGTCGTCTCCGCGAGCAGCGCCATGCTCTCGCCCACCTCCTCTTCCGCGACCGCGTGGATGGCGCCGCCGGTCTCGCGCGCGGTGGTGACGGCGAAGTCGCCGTCCGCCGGGCTGCCGATCGCCAGCGACCGCGCAACCGTGTCCGGCCGGACCGGACGCACCTGGGCGCCGTCCGCGAACGCGGTCGCGACCGGGGCGCAACCCGCCGCCTGCGCCCCGACGAGCCGCGGGACGCGTCCCTCGACCACGCCGAGGTCGAGCAGCTCCGAGAACCCCTGGTTCAGCTTCGTGTACAGCGACCCGCTGGCGATCGGGCAGACGACGACGTCGGGCAGCTGCCAGCCGAGCTGCTCGGCGATCTCGTACGCGAGCGTCTTCGAGCCCTCTGCGTAGTAGCTGCGCAGGCCGACGTTCACGAACGCCCAGGGCAGCTCGAACGACAGCTCGATCGTCAGCCGGCTGCAATCGTCGTACGTGCCGTCGACCGCGTACAACGTCGCGCCGTAGACCGCGGTGGCCGTCAGCTTCTCCGGCTCGAGGTCGGCTGGACAGAAGACCGCCGCCTCGAGGCCTTCGGCGGCGGCACGTGCGGCGACGGCGTTCGCGAGGTTGCCGGTCGACGAGCAGGCGAGGGTGGTGAGCCCGAGCTCCTTCGCCTTGGCGGTGGCGACCGCGACCACCCGGTCCTTGAACGAGTGCGTCGGGTTGGCGGTGTCGAGCTTCAGCCAGAGCTCGCCGAGGCCGAGTGCCTCGGCGAGGCGGTGCGCGCGGACGAGCGGCGTCAGGCCCGGCGCGAGCCGTTGCTCGCCAGGCGCCTCGACCGGCAACAGCGCCGCGTACCGCCAGAGCGACGGTGGGCCGGCCTCGATCGCCTGGCGACTGACAGTCCTGGCCAGCTCGTCGTGGTCGTAGACGGGGTCGAGGGGCCCCCAGCACTGAGAACAGACGCCGATCGCCTCGAGGGCGTGCTCGGTCTCGCAGTTGCGACAACGGAGTGCTGTAGCGGGCAAAACGTGCTCCTTTCCCTTCGCTCGACATCCTTCGAGCCTCGCGGCTCGCCGGGTTTGGCACCACGCTCTCGGTTTGAGCAGGTTGCCGAGGCTTCACAGGGCCGGTCCCTCAGCC
>JBKOVQ010000038.1:0-13030 GCA_046723985.1 Actinomycetota bacterium
GGCCGCGCGGTTCTCGTTCCTGCTGCTCGTGCCGGTCGTCCTCGGCGCGGTCGTCTTCAAGGGGACGAAGGACGTCATCCTCAACCCTCTGCCCGCGGGCTCGACCGGGCCGTTCGTCGTCGGGATGCTCGCCGCAGCCGCCGTCGGCCTGGCGGTGATCCAGGCGCTGCTCGGCTACCTCCGCCGGCACGACTACACGATCTTCGTCGTGTATCGGATCGCGCTCGCGATCGTGATTGTGCTGCTGATCCTCACGGATGCACGCGGCTCGACGTTCTAGTAGTCCGGCTAATTCGTCACATTAGATCTGATATCTTCCGGCGATGGCCG
Source organism: Actinomycetota bacterium (assembly GCA_046723985.1). Lineage (GTDB taxonomy): Bacteria > Actinomycetota > Thermoleophilia > Gaiellales > Gaiellaceae > DATBLE01. Next base: position 331 of record JBKOVQ010000038.1, read on the forward strand.
AGCGGCTCTCCGTCGACGTGCTCGTGATCGGAAGCGGCGCCTCGGGGCCCGCCGCGGCGGTGTCTGCCGAGGGTGCGGGTGCCCGGGTCGCCGTCGCCACGAAGGGGTCGCTCCAGTCCTGCAACTCGGCGAAGGCCCAGGGCGGGATCCAGGCGTCGTTCGGCGAGGACGACTCGCCCGAGATGCACGCCGAGGACGTCTGGAAGAGCTCGCACGAGACCGCCGACATGCGGCTGGTCGAGGTGTTGACCGGCGACGCGCACAGCGCCATCCACTGGCTCGAGGAGCTCGGGGTCCAGTTCACCCGCGAGAACGGCGGATACCGGATCGCCAAGTGCGGCGGCGCCTCCCGCAAGCGCCTCCTCCAGGTCGGCGACCGCACCGGCCACGCGATCACAACCGGGCTGCGCGAGACCTGGGAGGCGGGTGACGGGACGACACTGGCGAAGAGCCCACTGACGACGCTCGAGCCCGCCGCGAACGGCTGGCGCGCACGCTGCGGTGAGCACGAGATCGACGCCGCGACCGTCGTCCTCGCCGCCGGCGGACGCTGCTTCAAGGAGGCCGCCGATCGCGGCGAGCTCTCGACCAACCACCCCGGCGCGACCGGAGAGGTCACCCAGCTTGCGCTCGGCCTCGGCGCCGAGGCACGCGATCTCGACGCGCTCCAGTACCACCCGAACGGCGGCGCGTGGCCCGCCAACATGCAGGGCTACTCGATTCCCGAGACGACCCGTGCCTACGGCGCCGTGCTCCTGAACAAGGGCGGCGACGAGTTCACCGACTCGCTCGGGCCGCGTGACGCCGTCTCGCAGGCGATCTTCGACGAGGTCGAGAAGGGGAACGGCGTCGATACGCCGGACGGGCGCCCGGCCGTCCTGCTCGACACGACCCGGATCTCCGAGGCGGACGCGGACGTGTCGCTGCCGTACATGCTGAGGCGGTACCGTGCGACCGGGATCGACCCGTTGAGCGAGGCGATCCTGACCTACCCCGTCCTCCACTACCAGAACGGGGGCCTCGTGATCGACACCGAGGGCGAGACGACGCTCGAGGGGCTCTTCGCGTGCGGCGAGATCGCCGGTGGCACGCACGGTCGGAACCGGATGATGGGCAACTCGCTGCTCGAATGTTGTGTCTTTGGAAGACGAGCCGGCCGTGCAGCGGCCGAGAAAGCCGGGACATGAGCACTGCGCAACTACCACCCGCAAAATCGGCAGATTTTGCGGGTCTGGTCGAGGACGCGGCCGCCCACCTCTACGTCTGGGCGCTGAAGGACATCCCGCAGGACCTGCGCGACGCGCTCGCGGACGCGGCCGGGCGCGAGACCTCCGTGCCGGGCCGGCGGGTGCTCTCGACGATCCTGAAGAACGTTCAGGTCGCCGACAGCGAGAAGAACCTCGTCTGCCAGGACACCGGGATCGCCGTCTACACCTGCCGAGTCGGCGAGCGCTTTCCGCTCCACCCTGCGCGGATCTACCAGGCGCTCAAGGCCGGCACCGAGCGCGCGACCGTCGAGCATCCGCTGCGCTCGAACGCCGTGCACACGATCACGCGCGAGAACACCGGGCCGAACACGGGCTACCGGCTGCCGATCGTCCACTGGGAGTTCGTCCCGGACTGGGACGGCCTCGACGTCAAGTGCGTCCCGAAGGGGTCGGGCTCGGAGAACATGAGCTTCCTGAAGATGTGTGTCCCCGCCGACGGGGTGAAGGGGATCAAGCAGTTCGTGCTCGAGTCGATCGTCGGCGCCGGCGGCAAGCCGTGTCCGCCGGGGATCGTCGGCGTCGGGATCGGTGGCTCGGCCGACTACGCGATGTACCTCGCGAAGGAAGCCATCGCTCGTCCCATCGGGACGCGGAATCCGGATCCGATCGTCGCCCAGCTCGAGGAGGAGCTCTTCGACCTGCTCAACGAGACCGGGATCGGCCCGATGGGGCTCGGCGGCGACGTCACTGTCCTCAACTGCCACATCGAGCACGCGGACACGCACATGACCCTCAACCCGGTCGCGGTCAACTACCAGTGCTGGGCCGCCCGCCGCGCGACCGCGCACGTCGCCGCGGACGGAACCGTCGAGTACGACCGGGAGGCGTGACGTGGCTCTGTGGACAACTTGTCACGGCTTCGTCACACGTCTGGTGCCAGGCACTGGTTGTGGAAAACCGAGCGGAGCGGCGGCGCGCTGATGGCCACGCACGAGGTCACCTTCCCGATCGAGGACGAGGCGGAGATCCTCGAGCTCCGTGCCGGCGACGAGGTCGTCGTCCAGGGGCACATCATCGGGATCCGGGACCGAACCCAGATCCGGATCTTCGACCAGGGCATCGAGCCGCCGATGGACTTGACCGGCGCGTTCCTGCTCCACACCGCCCCCAACGTCCGCAAGATCGGCACTGATTCCCAAGGTAGGGGCAAGTACGAAAAGCTCTGCATCGGCACGACCACGTCCGCACGGATGGTGCGGTTCACCGAGCCGCTCGGCGAGCAGTACGGCGTGCGGGCGATCGGCGGCAAGGGCGGATTCCCGGACGAGGCGATCGAGCCGATGCGCAAGCACGGGATGGTCTACTTCGCGATCGTCGGCGGCGCCGCCGCGCTGGAGACGACGCAGATCGAGGAGATCGAGGAAGTGGCCTGGGAGGAGCTGATGCCGGAGTGCCTGTGGAAGTTCCGGGTGAAGGACTTCGGGCCGCTCACGGTCGGCATCGACGCGCACGGCAACTCCCTCTACCACGACGTCCAGGCGGCTGCCCAGGAGAAGTTGAAGGAGCTCTATGCCCGACTCTGATCGGTTCGACCTCGGCATCGCCCGCGACGGCGGCCTGACCCACGTCCTCGACAAGGGCCTCGGCCCGCGCGCGTGGGAGGACGTGCTCGAGACCGCCGGCGACTACATCGACATCGTCAAGCTCGGCTGGGGCACGGCCTGGGTGACCGAGAACCTCGACCGCAAGCTCGAGGTGCTGCGCGGCAAGCCCGTCGTCATCGGCGGCACGTTCTTCGAGGTCGTCTACGCCCGCGACAAGATCGACGACTACAAGCGTTGGCTCGCGGCGCACGGCCTGACGCACGTGGAGATCTCCGACGGCACCGTCGACATCCCGCGCGAGCGCAAGCTCGAGCTGATCGCCGAGTTCGCCGCCGACTTCACCGTCCTCTCCGAGGTCGGGTCGAAGGACTCCGAGGTCGTGTTCGCGCCCTACGAGTGGGTGCGGTGGATCCAGGAGGAGCTCGCCGCCGGAGCCTGGAAGGTGATCACCGAGTCGCGCGAGGGCGGGACCGCCGGCATCTTCCGGCCGAGCGGGGAGATGCGCACCGGCCTCGTCGACGAGATCGCGCACTCGGTCGATTTCCGCGACCTCGTCTGGGAGGCGCCGACGAAGAACGCCCAGGCCTGGTTCGTGAAGCACTTCGGCCCGGAGGTCAACCTCGGCAACATCCCGCCCGAGGAAGTCATCCCGCTCGAGACGCTGCGGCTCGGTCTCAGAGGCGACACCATGAAGGAGGTCTTGCTCAACCGGGGGGAACCCCTGGTTTCCCCCCGAGCCCCCTCCTCCTTCGGGCCTGCCGGCCCAGGAGGCGGGAATTAGGTGGCCGTGCCCTCGCTCGTCCTCCCGAAGGACACCATCTCGGCCGAGGACCTGCTCGTCTGGGGCTACGAGCAGTTCGGCGACCGGTTCTGCCTGACCTGCTCGTGGCAGAAGCAGTCGTCGGTCCTCCTGCACATGGTCGCCGAGCTCGATCTGCCGGTCGATGTCGTCGAGCTCGACACGCACCTCTTCTTTCGGGAGAGCTACGAAACGCGCGACCTCCTGCTCGAGCGCTACCCCGTGAGCCTCGTTCGACCCGAGCTGATCACCGTCGCCGAGCAGCACCGCCGCGAAGGCCCGAACCTGTGGGAGCGCGACCCCGACCGTTGCTGTGAGATCCGCAAGGTCGAGCCGCTCGTCCGCGCGCTCGAGCCGTACGACGCCTGGGCGTCCGGCATCCGCCGCGACCAGTCCCCGAGTCGCGCCGGCACCCGCAAGGTCGAGTGGTCGGAGCGCTACGGCGTCTGGAAGCTGCATCCGCTCGCCGACTGGGACGAGAAGCGCGTCTGGGCCTACATCCACGTCAACGGGATCCCCTACAACCCGCTACACGAGGCCGGCTACCGCTCGATCGGCTGCATCCCCTGCACCCGCCCGACGACACCGGAGGAGGAGGAGCGCGCAGGCCGCTGGGCCGGCTCCGACAAGCTCGAGTGCGGCATCCACCTGCGAACGGAGTCGAAAGGAACACATGACTGACAACATCCACGGCCACGAGCACCCGGAATCCGACCGGGTGCGGGAGGGCGGCTTCACCCTCTGGTTCACCGGCCTTTCCGGCTCGGGCAAGTCGACGATCGCCCACGTGATCGGTCCTGAGCTCGACCGCCGCGGCCTGATCGTCGAGTACCTCGACGGCGACTCGGTGCGGCAGCACCTCTCGAAGGGCCTGGGCTTCTCGAAGGAGGACCGCGACACGAACATCGAGCGGGTCGGCTGGGTCGCCTCGCGCCTTACGCGACAGGGCGGTGCGGTGATCGCGGCCGCGATCTCCCCGTACCGCGAGACCCGCGCGAAGGCGCGCGCGATGGTCGAGGAGTTCGGTCCGTTCGTCGAGGTCTACGTCGCCACCTCGCTCGACGAGTGCGCACGCCGCGACGTGAATGGGCTCTACAAGAAGGCGTTCGCCGGCGAGATCAAGGGCTTCACCGGCGTCGACGACCCGTACGAGCCGCCGGAGAACCCCGAGGTGGTCGTCGAGACCGAGGGCAAGACGCCCGAGGAGTCGGCCGAGGTCGTGATCGCGAAGCTCGAGGAGCTCGGGCTGGTGCCGGCACAGGTGACCGCGTGACCACCACGGCGGCCCAGAGCACCGACCGCCTGATCCAGCCCCATGGGGGGACGCTAGTCGACCGGCTCGGCGACCGGCCGGGCGGCGTCGAGCCGCTCGAAACGCTGACCCTGACCTCGCGCGAAGTCTCCGACCTCGACATGCTCGCGACCGGCGCGCTCTCGCCGCTCGAGGGCTTCATGGGTCGCGACGACTACGAGAGCGTGGTCGAGGACATGCGGCTCGCGAACGCGGTGCCGTGGGCGCTGCCCGTCTGCCTGGCGGTCACCGCAGCTCCGAAAGGCGACCGCGTCGCGCTGGCCGACGAGCAAGGGCGGCTGCTCGCGGTGCTCGAGGTCGGCGAGGTCTACGAGTACGACAAGGAGCGCGAGGCCGAGCGCTGCTTCCGCACCACCGACACCGACCATCCGGGGGTCGCGCGCCTCTTCGACCAGCACGCCCTCTACCTCTCCGGGCGGGTCACGGTGTTCGACCGCGTCCCGCCGGCGTTCCCGGAGCTCGCGCTCGACCCGGCCGACACCCGCGCCGCGTTCGCGGAGCGTGGCTGGAGGCGCGTCGTTGGATTTCAGACGCGAAATCCAATTCACAGAGCCCACGAGTACCTGACCAAGGTTGCGCTCGAGACCGTCGACGGCCTCCTCGTCCACCCGCTCGTGGGCGAGACGCGGTCGGAGGACGTCCCCGCGGCGACCCGCGTCGAGTGCTACCGCGTGCTCGTCGACGGCTACTACCCGGCCGACCGGGTGGTCGTCTCGGCCTTCCCCGCGGCGATGCGCTACGCCGGTCCGCGCGAGGCGATCTGGCACGCGATCTGCCGCAAGAACTACGGCTGCTCGCACTTCATCGTTGGGCGCGACCACGCCGGCGTCGGCAGCTACTACGGCACCTACGATGCGCAACTGATCTTCGACGAGTTCGAGCCGCACGAGCTCGACATCGAGCCGATGTTCTTCGAGCACTCGTTCTGGTGCAAAACGTGCGGTGCGATGGCGAGCGCGAAGACGTGCCCGCATCCGTCCGACGACCACGTCTTCCTGTCGGGGACGAAGGTGCGCGAGATGCTCGGCAACGGAGAGCTGCCGCCGGTCGAGTTCTCGCGGCCCGAGGTCGCCGAGGTGCTGATCGCGGCGTATAGCGCCTAGACCACGATGACCTGGCAGTTCGTCCTTACCGGATTGCTGATCGGAGTGCTCGTCGGCATGACAGGGATGGGAGGCGGCTCGCTGATGACTCCGATCCTGGTGATCGTCTTCGGGTTCAAGCCGACGCTGGCGGTGGGGACGGACATCCTCCACGGGGCGATCTTCAAGACCGTGGGTGCGATCCGGCACAGGAGCCTCGGCACGGTGCACGCGCAGCTGTCGGGCTGGATGTTCCTGGGCAGCGCGCCGATGTCGCTGCTCGGCGTCGCGATCGGGACGCGGCTCACCGACAAGTACGGCGACGGCGCCACGTCGGTGATGGGCTACGTGCTCGGCGGCGCGCTGCTCTTCGGAGCGAGTGGGCTCGTGCTGAAGAGCTTCGTGAAGAAGAAGGTGGTCGGCGACGACGACCGCTTCGACATGGTCTGGCGCGACCGGCTGGCGGCGATCGTGATCGGCATGTTCGGCGGCTTCATCGTCGGGCTGACGTCGGTCGGGAGCGGGACGTTCTTCGCCCTGACGATGCTGTTCATCTTCCCGCTCGGCGCGCACAAGATCGTCGGCACCGACATCCTTCACGCCGCCGCCCTCCTCTACGTCGCGGGCTTCGGTCACTTCATCGCCGGCAACGTCGACATGCACGCGGTCGGCTGGCTCCTGATCGGATCGGTCCCGGGCGTGCTCATCGGCAGCCACTACTCGGTGCGGATCCCGGAGGCGTGGCTCCGGCTGGCGCTCGCCGACGTGCTCGCGATCAGCGGCCTCAAGCTCGTCCAGGTGCCGAACATCTACCTCGCGATCGCGATGGGGGTCTCGCTCGCCGCGGCTGCCGTACTGGTGGTCCGGACACGGCGCCGTCTGCGCGCGCAGGGCAAGCGCCTGCTCGTCCCGGCCGGCGAAACGTAGCCACGTAAAGTTGCGGGGGCCGTGCCCCGCTTCCTCTCGACCGTGCTCGTGATCGCGTTGCTGGGGGGCACGGCGGCGGCGTTCGCCGTCACTCAGGGTCTGAAGAACCAGCCCAGCCCGATCACGGCACCGCGGATCGCGAAGGTCTTCTCGCCCGCGTGCGACTGCGCCACGCGGGTGGCGACGATCCAGTTCCGGCTCCGGAAGCCCGACCGCGTCCGGCTCCAGATCGTCGACAGCGGCGGGGGCGTCGTGCGCACGCTCGTCCCGGGCCGGCGGCTGCGCCGCGGCACGGTCAGCTACACCTGGAACGGCCGCGACGACGAGGGCCAGTTCGTCCCCGAGGGCGTCTACAAGCCGCGCGTCCACCTGGCCGACCAGCACCGGACGATCGACCTCCCGAACGAGATGCGCGTCGACACCACCTCGCCGAGGATCTCCATCGTCTCCCTCGAGCCGCGGCTGATCTCGCCGAACGGCGACGGTCGCAACGACCTGGTCCGCGCCGCCTACAAGGTCAGCGAACCCGCGCACGCGATCCTGTACGTCGACGGGAAGCGAGTGATCTACACGCGTCGCCAGCTCCAGCGCTCGACGCTGGAGTGGAACGGGAAGATCAAGGGTCGGGTCTTGCTCCCGGGCAACTACCGCGTGTGGCTGGCGGCCGAGGACCGCGCGGGCAACGTCTCCAACGGCAAGGTCGTCCACATCGTCGTGCGCTACGTCGAGCTCTCGCGCGACTCGATCGAGGCGAATGCGGGCACGCGTTTCGGCGTCCGCGTCTTCGCCGACCGGCGTGTCCGCTGGCGGCTCGGCGCGCGCAACGGCACGGCCGCGCCCGGGCTGGTCATCCTGCGCGCCCCTGCGAAGCCGGGGCGCTACCGGCTGGTCGTGACGGTCCCCGGCCACGCTGCCGCCGCGACGGTGATCGCTAGCCCGCGGTGACGTCGACCCTCGCGCACGCGGGTGGGCCGATCGCTGCGGCCGGCCTCGGAGTTCTGATCGTCGCACCGCGGCGCGACGCCCGGCTGGGCGGGCTCGCCGCCTGGGTGCTCGGCTGCGCCTTCCTGGCCGCCTATCTCGCTCCGAGCGGGCACACGAAGGTCTACGCAGGCGCCGCCGTCGTCGGCGCGCTCGGAGCCGTTGCCATCGCGGTGCTCTTCCGTCGCTGGCCGTGGCTGATCGCGGTCTCGGCACTCGCGTGCGCTCCGGCACGGATCCCGGTGCACGTCGGCGCGACCGACGCGAACCTGCTCGTGCCGCTGTATGCGGTGATCGCCGGTGCGGCGGTCCTGCTCGGCTGGGAGCTTCTCCGCGGCGATGCCCGCTCCAGGGAGCTCGGGCCGCTGGCCTGGCCGCTCGCGCTGCTCGTCGCCTGGAGTGGGCTCAGCCTCGCCTGGACGAAGGACCTGCACGAGGGTGCCGTCTCGCTGCTCTTCTTCTGGCTGCCCTTCGGCCTGCTCGCCGTGTCGCTCTCCCGGCTCGCGTGGAGCCGGCGCTGGCTGTCGTTCATCTACATCGAGCTCGTCGGGATGGCGATCGCCTTCGCCTGGATCGGCGTCTACCAGTACGCGACCCGCGACGTGTTCTGGAACCCGAAGGTGATCGTCGGGAACGCCTACGCGCCCTTCTACCGCGTGAACTCGGTCTTCTACGACCCGTCCGTCTACGGTCGGTTCCTCGTGGTGGCGATCCTGGCGGCGCTCGTCCTCGCGCTCTACGACCGCGACCGGCGCGACGCGTACGCCTCGGCGGCGGCGATCGTCCTGATCTGGCCGGGGCTGCTCTTCTCGTTCTCGCAGTCGAGCTTCGCCGCGCTGATGGTCGGCACCGCCGTCGTCGCGGCGTTCCGCTGGCGGTGGCGGGCCGCGGTCGCGCTCGGCGTCGCCGCCGCGCTGATCGCCGCGGTCGCCCTGGGCACGCCGCACATCCGCCACTCCCTGTTGCGCGAGTCGGGCTCCGGCTTGAACAAGGCGTCGAGCGGACGGGCGAAGCTGGTCACGCAGGGGATCAAGATCGCCGCCTACCACCCGGTGCAGGGCGTCGGGATCGCCGGGTTCAAGCGGGCCTATGCCGACCGGGTCCACCTGAAGGGCAAGGAGCCGAAGAAAGCGGCCTCGCACAACACGGTGGTGACCGTCGCGGCGGAGACGGGCATCCCGGGCCTGGTGTTCCTCGGCTGGCTGGTCTTCTCGTCCCTGTTCGTGACGTTGCGGCGCGCGGGCTCCGCGTTCAAGGGCCGCGCCTGTCTCGCGATCGCCGCCTCGCTGTCGGCGATCGGCCTGCACAGCCTGTTCTACAACGCGCTGTTCGAGGACCCGATGTTCTGGGGGCTGCTCGCACTCACCGCGCTTTGCGCCGGACTGCCGCTCCGGCCCAGGCCGGTCGCGACCGAACCGCCGGAACAGGAGCCGTCCGAGCCGAAGGAGAAGGTGATGTCGTGAGCGCAGCCTTCGCATCTCAGACCGCCTCGGGGCACGATCCGCTCAGTCGGAGGCCTGCGTGATCGAGGCCTGGAAGCGCGTGCTCGTTCTCGCCCCGCACACCGACGACGGCGAGTTCGGGTGCGGCGGGACGATGGCGCGGCTGGTCGAGACCGGCGCGGAGGTCCGCTACGTCGCGTTCTCGATCGCGACGAAGTCGCTGCCGGAGGGGTTCGCGCCCGATACGCTCGCCCGCGAGGTCCGCGAGGCGACTGCCGAGCTGGGGATCCCGGAAGGGAACCTGACTGTCCACGACTTCGAGGTGCGGACGTTCCCCGAGTACCGGCAGGACATCCTCGAGCTCCTGATCGCGCTCTGGGAGGAGTGGCGCCCCGACGCGGTCTTCCAGCCGAGCTTGCACGACGTCCACCAGGACCACCAGGTGATCGCCGCCGAGGGCCTGCGCGCCTTCAAGCGGACGACGATCCTCGGCTACGAGATCCCCTGGAACAACTTCGACTTCGCTTACCAGTGGTACGCGGCCCTCGAGCGGCATCACGTCGAGCGGAAGACAGCCGCGCTCGCGAAGTACGCCTCGCAGCAGCATCGCCGCTACGCCGACCCGGAGTACATCTGGAACGTCGCCCGCACCCACGGGATCAACGTCAACCGCGAGTACGCGGAGGTCTTCCAGGTGTACCGCGTGGTCGACTGAGAGGGCTTGATCATGAGTTTCTTCGACAATTTTCTGTCATAGAAATCCCTGCAAGCGAGGCGCTTACGCGCTTACGCAGCCTGACCACCAAGTTGCCATCCGCACGCGCAATTTCTGACCAACAAGTGCCAGCAGGCACAACCGCGCCGTCATCGGCGCGTGCGCGATCGCTGGTTGAGGGCGTGGAAATCTTGGCTCCCGCGCGAGGAACCCTGGTCTGCTCAGATGGAGTTGGGCTAAAGCCCGAGGGCGTCGTCGAGGGGCGGTGGAGGCGTCTCCGAGTGGAGGCCGCGCTCTTTTCGCTGGTCGGCGAGCACGAGCGCGGTCTTCATCATCAGCGAAAGCGAGAGAAGTGCCTCGACGGTGGGTTCGTATGGTGTGCGCGTGCGGTCGGCGCCTTCAAGTGCGAGCTTCTTTCCGAGTTTGAGGGCGCTGTTAACTGCTTCGCACTGGTTGCGCCGTGCGTAGAGAGCAATCCGGTAGGCGTGGTGTTCCTCGGCGCCGACGTTCCTCGCGTGTGGGAGCCACGAGAGCGCAGCCCAGTTGTTGCGCATTGCGAGTGATCGTCGGCCGCCGCAGTCTGTACCCAGCGGGCAGTAGTACCGGGCGCGGAAGGAGGACTCATTGCTCGCCTCGCCCGGCCTCAGCCGATCCCGAGAAGCCAGCTGGACACCGTCGCGCACCAGCGGCACGTTGTGCTCGCGGCAGTAGGCGAGGCCGGTGCCGGTGCGGCGAGGAGGCCGAGGACGCAGGCCTCCTCGCCGGTGTGGTTCGTGCTACCTACTTCGCCGAACTCCTGGGAAGAGGGGTACCGAGGTAGATGTGTTCGAGTGTCTGCTGCATACCCCGCGGCGGCATCGCCGCCGGGTCGATCGAGCCCGGCCCGTAGCCAGACAGCCAGCGGCTGCCGGGGAGGGGCGTACCGAGGTAGATGTGCTCGAGTGTCTGCTGCACACCACGCGGCGGCATCACCCGAGGGTCGATCGAGCCCGGCCCGTAGCCAGAGGCCTGCGAGCGGACCGCCGATGCCTGCGCGGTGTGCCCCGTGGACGGAGCCGTCCACCTCCCGAGCGCGACAAGGCCTGCGGCCACGATCAGCGCCGCCACGCCCACCAAGAGCCACCGCTTGAGATCGGCCCCCGAGCGTCCTCTGGTGATTCGATCCGCAACGGCCTGGAACATGAGTGCCTCCTCTGGGTCGGTGTTGATTGATCCAGAGCGAGGCTAGGCCCGTAGGCCGCCGACCGAAATCCTGGATGTCCCTACTGTTTGGCGGCCGGTTGCGGCTGTTTGGCCGCTTCTCCCGCAGGCTTGGGGAGCCGGTTGGCGAGTTGCCCGCGGGAGCGGATGCCGAGCTTGCGGTAGACGCGGGTGAGGTGCGCCTCGACCGTGTGCACGCTCATGAACAGCGCGGCAGCGATCTCCTTGTTCATATGCCCCTCGGCGGCAAGCCGGGCCACTCGCTCCTCGGTCTCGGTCAACTCCTCGGACGGCCGACGACCGCTGATCCGCCTGAGCTCCGATCTGGCTTTCTCCGCCCACAGACGCGCGCCCAATTCCTCGAAGATCGCGAGCGCCTGCTCGAGCGCCTCGCGGGCCAGCCGCTTCTGCTTTGCCTGCCGGCGGGCCGAACCGAGGCAAAGAAGCGTACGGCCGTGCTCGAACGGGTACGAGAGCCCCGCAAGCTGGGAGAGGGAGCGCTCGAACGCTTCGAACGCAACTTTCTGGTCGCCCTCCGAAGCGGCGAGCAGGCCGCGGCAGCGGGCCGAGCAGGCGCGAGACCAGCGACTGAAATGCCGCGCCAAATCCTCGTACCGCGCGAGGAGCGTGCGCGCCTGCTCGAGCTCGCCGAGCGCGACCAGGGTCTCGATCGTGTCCGACCAGAGCGGGTGCGATGGCTCGTTCCACCCAAACGAGAGCAGCCGCCCGGGCAGCTCGCGCAGGTAGCCACCGGCAGCCTCGAGGTTGCCGAGCGCGAGCTCGAGATGGCCGAGCGTGGAGAGGCAGACGATCGCGTGGATCTCGGTCGAGGCCTCCTCAAAGATCGCGAGAACTTCCTTGGCGTTCTTGCGCGCCTCCTCGACCCGGCCGAGGTACGCCTCCATGAACGCCTGCAGATTCAGAAACTGTGGCCACAGGAACTCGTCCTGGCTCTGCCTGGCCACCTCAATCGCCTCCGTGACGTGCTCCGATGCCAACTGCCAGCGACCGGCGAGCCACTCTAGCCACATCAGGTAGAAGAGCACCCACGCCCGCTCCCCCTCGTCGCCGCGCTGGGCGGCGTTCGCAGCAGCGCGCTCGAACACGGGACGCGCTTCGTCCAGCTGGTCGCGGAGCATCCGGCGGAGGGCAAGCATCGCCGACGGGCTGAGGAAGAAGTCGAGTGTCCGATCGAGGCGCTCCTCGATCGCCACGCCCCGCTCGAGCAGGCCGGGCGTGATCTCGGTCGTATACGTCTCTACCTGCCCGACACGCGCGATTGCCACTGCGAGCAGCGTGGGGTCGCCGACTCGCTCGGCCCTCTCGAGAGCCGCGCGCGCATCGGGAAGCGAGCCGCCCGGCCCGGCGGAAGTGAAGCTGATCAGCGCCCGATAGCCCAAGATCCGGGCGGAGCGCTCGTCGTCGTCGGC
>JBKOVQ010000135.1:0-3135 GCA_046723985.1 Actinomycetota bacterium
GTTCGTCGGGATGATCCCGGGCGCGATCGCGTTCACGCGCACGCCGCGGGTCGCGCCGTGGATCGCGCCGCAGCGCGCGAGACCGAGCACCGCGTGCTTGGAGACGTGGTACGGGACGATGTCGGCCGCGCCGAGGACGCCCGCGAGGGACGACGTCACCACGATCGCGCCGCCCGACCCCTGCCGGTCGAACTGGCGGAAAGCGTCGCGCATTCCGAGAAACACGCCTCGGACGTTGACCCCCATCACCTCGTCGAACTCGTGCGCCTCGATCTCCGGAATCGGCACGGGCGTGCCCGCGATGCCGGCGTTCAGGTGGTACATGTCGATGCGCCCGAAGCGGTCGACCGCCGCGTCCATATACGCCTTGACGCCGACTTCCTCTGAGACGTCGGCCGCGACCGCGAGCGCGTCGCCGCCGACTTCGCCGGCGACGGTCGTCGCACGAGCCTCGTCGCGGTCGACGACCACGACCTGCGCCCCCTCCTCGGAGAGCCTGCGCGCGACGCCCGCGCCGATGCCGCTGCCCGCCCCGGTGACGACGGCGACCTTGCCCTTCAGCCCCGCAAAGCCCATCTACCCTCCTCCCTCCGCTCGTTCGAGCTCATCCAGCAGGATGGGCAGCCCGACGAGGTACCCGTGGATGCCGATCGTGCTCGCCAGCTCGAAGACCTCCATCACCTCGGCCGGCGTCGCGCCGTGGCCGAGCGCGTTCTCGATGTGCTGGCGCAACCCGGGCACGTACATGTGCGTCGCCGACGCGTCGAAGGCCGTGTAGATCAGCTCCTTCACCTTCGGCTCGAGCACGCCGTTCTCCCACGGGTACGCCGAGAAGTCGACGTACGCCTGGAAGAAATCGGGATCGAGCTCGAGCAGGCCGTCCCAGAAGCCGTGCCAGTAGCCCCGCTTGGCCTCGAAGTCCGACCTCAGTGCGGCACGCCGGTCGTCGAGGGGCGCAGCCGTTGTGTCACTTCGTGGATGAGAATCACTATCACTCTCACTCAGCGCCTCTAGCAGCACCGGCACACCGACCGTGGCGGCATGGATCCCCAGGGTGCTCGTCAGCTGGAGTACCTCCAGGAGCTCCTCCGTCGTCGCGCCCAGCTCGAGCGCCCGGCGGACGTGCGCGCGGATGCCCGGTTCGAAGAGGTGCGTGGCCGAAGCGTTGACCGCCACGCAGACCAGCTCCTTGACCTTGGGGTCGAGCGCACTCGAGCGCCGCGGAACGGCGGCGAGCTCCATGAACGTCTCGAAGAACCCGGGATCGGTGTCCAGCAGGCTCTGCCAGGCCGGGCTCCAGTGCCCGGTCGCCTCGACGAAGCGCTCGCGCAGCTGCCCGCTCACACGGTCTCCAGCCAGAGGGCGATCTGGGTGTGGTCTGCCTCGTCGGGCAGCGCCTCGGCCGCCTGCTCCCAGAGCGCGACGGATGCGTCGCCCAGCGCGAACGGCGAGCCGGTCGCATGCGCGAGTGCCCGCGCGGTCTGAATGTCCTTGACCATCAGCCGCATGGCGAATCCCGACGTGAAGGACCTGGGCTCCACGAACTGGGGCACCTTGTGCTCGGTCGCCCAGCTGCGCCCGGTCGAGTCGTTGATCGCCTCGACCATCACCTTCGGGTCGAGCCCGAAGCGGCTTCCGACCATCACCGCCTCGAGCGTGATCAGGAAGTTCGTCGCCGAGAGCAGGTTGTTCAGCGCCTTCAGCGCGTGCCCCGCGCCCACCCGGCCGGCGTGGACGACCTTCCCCCCCACCGCCTCGAAGATCGGGCGACACGTCTCCAGATCGGCCTCGGCGCCTCCGGCCATGATCGTCAGCGTCCCGGCCTCCGCACCGACGACTCCGCCGGACACGGGCGCGTCGACGTAGCGGACCTCACGCCGCTCGGCCTCTGCGGCGAGCTCGTGCGTCTGGGTCGGGTCCGAGGAGCCCATGTCGACGAGGAGGGCGCCCGGCTCGAGAGAGTCGAGCAGACCCTCGTCGAGCACGACCTGTCGAACGATCGTGGAGGCGGCGAGCATCAGGACTACTGCCTCGGCCCCAACCGCCGCATCGGCGAGCGACTCCACCGCCGCCGCTCCGCCGCGGGTGCGGGCGGCGGGGTCCACGTCGAAGCCTTGCACTTCATGGCCGGCCGCGACCAGCCGGGCCGTCATCGGCACGCCCATGTGCCCGAGCCCGACGAAGCCGAGTCTCACCCTTGGACCTCGTCGAGCGTTCGCTCGGCAACACGGAAGGCGTCCAGCCCCGCGGGCATGCCGCAGTAGACGGCGGCCTGCAGGAGCGTCTCCTGGATCTCCTCCTTCGAGCAGCCGTTCGTCAGGGCGCCGCGCACGTGCGCCCCCAGCTCGTGCGGGCGGTTGAGCGCGGTCAGCATCGCGATGTTCAGCAGGCTCCGCGTGCGGCGGTCGAGGCCCTCGCGGTTCCAGACCGCGCCCCAGCAGTACTCGGTGACGAGTTCCTGCATCGGGCGCATGAACGGCGAGGCCTCCTCGAGGGAGCGGTCGACGTGTTCCCTCCCAAGCACCGCCCGGCGTGTCTCCAGCCCACGTTCGTAACGGGCCTCGGAGCCGATCACGACCAGCCCTCCCCGTACTCCTCGTCGGTGACCGGGTCGAGCCAGTCGTGCCCACCGAGCGAGATCGCCAGGTGGAGCAGGTAGGAGTCCGGCGCGGCGCCGTGCCAGTGCTCCTCGCCGGGCGGGATCCAGACGACGTCGCCGGCGGTCAGCGCCCCGCCGGTTCCGTCCCGCGCGCGGGCGCGGCCTTCGCCTCCGGCGACGACGAGGATCTGGCCCCGGTGGTGGGTGTGCCAGTGCGTCCGCGCCGCGGGCGCGAAGAACACGTTGTTGATCAGCACGTCGTCGGTCTCAGGGAGGACGGGGTCGCCCCAGACCTCGCCCGTGAACGTGGCGGTGCGTAGCTCGGACCTGGTGCCGGCCTCGCGGCCGCGGTTGATCTTCATGCGCGTGATCCTTTCAGGTGGAGGGTTCCTGGAGGCGCACGCCGCCGGAGACGTCTCCGATCGCGTCGACCACCCGGTTGGAGATCTGCTCGCCGTAGCCGAGCTCGGCGGCGAGCTCGAACGCCTCGATGCAGCCGGCCGCGGTCGGCGTGCGCACCTCCAGCTCGCGGACCA